>JAEUQZ010000502.1 GCA_016788965.1 Anaerolineae bacterium
CTCGCCAGCGTCGCCGCCCAGTTGGGCATCCGCATCCCTTCGCTCTATAACCACGTCTCCGGGCTGCCCGGCCTGCGTGATCAGATGCGCCTGTGGGCGCTGCGAGGCCTGGCCGAGACGCTCCGTCGCGCCGCCGTCGGCAAATCCGGCGATGCCGCCATCCTCAGCGCCGCCCACGCTTACCGCGCCTTCGCCCATGCCCATCCCGGCCTATACCCAGCCACCCTCCGCGCCGCCGCGCCGGATGAACCCGAACTGGTCGCCGTCAGCCAGGACATCCTCGATACCCTCCTGCGCCTCCTCGAACCCTACGCCTTCAGCCAGGAGGACAGCCTCCACGTCATCCGTGGACTGCGGAGCTTCCTGCACGGCTTCGTCGATCTGGAAATCGCCGGCGGCTTCGGCATGGCCCTGGATCGGGACGAGAGCTTCCGCCGCCTCCTCCAGGTCTTCATCGACGGCCTCCACCCCCATCGGTAGACCTATCGAATGAAGTCCCATCCGACCGCGTCTGATGGGTCGATGATTCAATTGGATGTTTTCGATGGCAGAGCAAATTACGAAGAAGTCATTTAAGCAGTCGATCCAGCAGCCGCATCGTTACCTCACCCTGAGCCTGAAAATCATCCTGGCGCAGGTTCGCCACATCGACCCACATCGGCTTTTCCAGACCTTCATCGGGTGTATAACTTGTCACACCGAATGTGGTCGCTAACGGGATGCAGCGGTAGAAGAACAGGAAACTATGAAACGCCAGATCGAGAGGGTCATAGTAGAAGAAATCGGTCTCAAAATGAAGAAACTCACCGACCTGGATTGGAATACCAGCTTCTTCTCGGACTTCGCGCACTAAGGCCGCCTCGATGGCTTCTCCTTTTTCGATTCCGCCTCCAGGAAGCACGAAACGTGGGGTGTAGCGCGTCTTGACGACCAGCAGCCGCGAACCATCCAGGACAAGTCCGTAGACAGACGGACGTTGAATCAATGATTCGGCATCCACGTATTTCACATCGTTGAAGAACGTCCGGCATTTGACTTGAGTCAAGATGTCTCCTGTTCGTATCTATGTCGCTCCGCCGATTCACTCACGTATTCAGTATTCCCATGTCACCAATCATACAAGCCTGTCCCATCCGGAATTTCCCGAACCAGCTACCCTGCCTGTCTCCCACATCGTTCAGTATAATCTTGGCGTCCCTGGCGTCGTGGTGGCTAAAACTTGTATTTCGTCTTCCCTGATCCCTAATCCCCAACCCCTGATCCCTACCAGAAAGACATCCATGTCCACTCACACCCTCTCCACCCAGGAAATCATCCACCAGCTTGCTGATCTCGGCGTGACACCCGGCGGCGTCCTGCTGGTGCATACCGCCTTCTCCAGGGTCGCCCCCATCCAGGATGGCCCCCTGGGACTCATCGCTGCCCTGGAAACCCATCTGGGACCGGAGGGAACCCTGGTCATGCCCACCATGTCCTACGACGATGAACACGTCTTCGACCCAACCACCACCCCCTGCCGCGCCGAGATGGGCGTCGTCGCCGATACCTTCTGGCGGATGCCCCAGGTACACCGCAGCGACAATGCCCACGCCTTCGCCGCCCGCGGCCCCCACGCCGCCGCCATCACCGCCACATTCCCGCCGGACGTTCCCCACGGGATCGATACCCCCGTCGGCCGGGCCTATGCCCTCGATGGGCAGGTGCTGCTCCTCGGCGTCGGCCACGGCGCCAATACCACCCTCCACCTGGCCGAAAACCTGGCCGGTGTCCGCTATCGCAGCCCCGCCCGACTGCGGATTCTCAAGGATGGGCAGCCCGTCTGGTTCGATTACGCCGAGGTCAATCACTGCTGCAAGAACTTTCGCAAAATGGATGATTGGCTGGATGCCCGCGGCTTGCAGCGCCGGGGCACTCTCGGGCACGCTCCGGCGCGGCTCATCCCGTCCAGAACCATCGTCGAAATCGCTATGGAACACCTCAAACAGGATGAAACCGTCTTCCTGCATCCCCCCGGCGTGGACGAGGAATGCGATAAAGCCTGGGCCAGCCTCCCCGCCTGATCCTGCCCCTATTCCCAACGGGATGACCTTCTGCATACATGAAAAAAGCCGGGAGCATTCCCGGCTTGGTCATCGACACGAGTCACCCTGCGCTCAGCCACTCTCCCAGACTCGTTCGCCATCCAGAATACGCGCGACCTGCTCCGGGAAACGCCCCGCATCCAGCGGCTTGCCCAGAAAACTGTGGAAGCCTTGTTGATGCGCCCGGTTGATCTCGTTCAGGTGGACTGTGCAGGCCACAATCGGCACATGCTCAAAGCGGGCATCCGCCTTCATGCGCCTCAGAATCTCGAACCCGTTGCGGCCCGGCAGTTCCAGATCAAGAAACACGATGTCCACCGGAACAAGGGTCTCCAGCAGCGAATCGAGCGACTGTGCATCTGCCGCTTCCGTGGTCTGAAATCCTTGCTTCGCCAGCAGCCGGCCAATGATGTCCCGATTCTGGGCGTTATCATCGATGATGAGGGCATGCAGTGCTTTCACAACCGGATCATCTCCTCTGATTAGCCTTCATTCTGTTCCAGCCAGAATGGTTTCCCCTCGATCACCTGCAGAAGCTGCCGAGGGAAATGATAGGTGTCGATGGGCTTGGCAATGAAACCGTCCAATCCTTTGGAAATCGCTATCGGCATTGCCAGCGACGGATCCATGGCCGAGACCGCGACCACCGGCACACCGTTCAAATGCTCGATGGTGCGGATCTGATCGTACAGGTCAAACCCAGACCGATTGCCGGGCAGCATCAGGTCCAGCACGATCAGATCGATGGGGTTGGTGGTGCTCCGCATTCGAGACAGCATATGATCATCCCAGCGTTCAAAATCGACGACCGCGCCTTCGCGCACCAGCGCCATTTGAAAGACAATCCGGTTGCGAACATCATCTTCAATGATGAAGATGCGCTTGTTTTTCAGAATCATAGTGCTACTCGTGAATACTCCATACAACTTCGTGATTCAGGATTCGCCGGAATTCATCCGGGAAGACAGTCATATCAATCGGCTTGGCGAGGCAGCCATCGAAACCGGCCCGGCTCAGCCGCAGGACTTCTTCATTCATCACGCTGGCCGTCAGCGCCACCACGCGCGTCTCCGTGAAGGCGCCGCTCCCGCGCAGCATTTCCAGCATGGCAAAGCCATCATACGGCTTGACATGAATATCGAGAAAAACGACCTCCGGGCGTGGATCGAGCGCCAATGCCCGTTCCAGGAAATCCGTGCTGTCCTCGAAGATCGTCACATTGGACAGCCCCATCCGATGCCGCAGCAGCAT
>JAEUQZ010000503.1 GCA_016788965.1 Anaerolineae bacterium
CGACTCTTCATCCAGCGTCAGGATGACCACCTGATTGTTGAACAACTGCTTCAGCCCTTTGGCCTGCGTCCCGCGCTCATCGGTTGCCGACCAGCCATAGTCGTTGTGCATGTCGAAGATCAGATTGACCGCCTGCCCCCAGCGGATCACCCCGGCGATCAACATCCGCGTCAGGAAGCTCTTGCCCGTGCCACTCTTGCCAAAGACCCCTACCGAGCGTTCCACCAGCCGCTTCAGGTCCAGGTTGATCTGCGTCGTCTGGAGTTCCAGCGGAGAACCGACGTTGAAGTGGGCGGCATCTTCTTCGCCAAAGACCGCGTTCACATCCGCGACCGAAGCGTTGTACACCGGCATGAAGTGACCGGGAATCGTCTTCACCGGCTTAGGCTGCCCCTCTTCGATAGACAGCATCGGCGTCACATTGACCGTGCCGTAGGCCGCCGTCCCGATGTAGATATCGTGCAGGAAATCATCCTGCGCCAGTTCCGGCGGGTGGTTCTGGATGGCGGGGTTGGTGCTGTTCAGGGCGATGTCCGTCACCATGCAGAAGAAGCGGATGTGGTTCGCGCCATGCACCACCACGTAGCGCCCCACCGCCAGTTCCTCGATGGTCTGGTCACGGTCGAGCTTGACGACCAGTCCCTTGCTCAACGACCCGCCGACCACCAGCCCCAACCGCCCGTCAACGTCGAGCGGTGCGCTGGCCGGAAACCACGCATTCAGATTTTCTGCATCAGGCGGAAAAGCCATTGGCGTATCCATCCTCATCTTGATCTACGGGCAAATGGGCGCTTCGCAGTAGAACGATTGTACACGATTTCGGGTCGATTCTCCCGCCCCGGACTCAAAGCGGCCAGCATCGCGCTGGCCGCTTTACGTCGAACCCTTCCGGGCGCTAGGAAGGCCGCGCCATGAGCGTCATCGTCAGATCCAACCGATCCGTCCCGTTGCGGAGGATCGTGACGGTGATCGTGTCGCCGGGGCGCGTCTGACGCGCCAGATAGCCTACGATGTCGTCCATCCCTTCCACCGCCACGCCGTTGATCGACTGGATGATGTCGTAGCTCAGATTGGTTGCGTTGTTGAAGCGGCTGGGAATCCGCGCATCCTGCAATCCAGCCTCATCCGCCGGGCTGCCGTTGTTGACCTCGCCGACGATCACGCCGCGCGTGTTATCCGGCAGATCGAGCGACTGGTTCAGATACAGCGTCAGATCCGTCCCGGAGATGCCCAGGTAGCTGTAATCCACCTTGCCATCCGCGACCAATTCAGCGGCCACGCGCTGCACCAGATTGCTCGGCACGGCGAAGCCCACGCCCGAATTGCTGCCCGACTCGCTCAAAATCTGCGAGTTCACGCCGACCACCTGACCATCCAGGTTGAGCAGCGGGCCGCCGCTATTGCCGGGGTTGATGGCCGCGTCCGTCTGGATCACCCCGCCGATGGAGAAATCGGTCAGCCCGCTGATGACCCGGTTCAGCCCGCTGACGATACCCGTCGTCAGCGTCCAATCCTGCCCGAACGGGCTGCCGATTGCCAGCACCGTCTGTCCCACCTTCAAGGCGCTCGAATCCCCGAAGCTGATCGGGCGGAGCTGCTCAGCAGGCACATCCACGTCCAGCACGGCCAGATCGGAATTCGGGTCCAGCCCGACGATCTCCGCTTCGGCCAGCGTCCCATCCAGGAACTCGACGGCGATCAACCCGGCCCGATCCACCACATGGTTGTTGGTCACAATGTGCCCTTCGGTGTCGATCACGAAGCCGGAACCGGTCGCTTCGCCCAGCACCCGCCCATTCTGCCCCAGTGCTGTCACCTGAATGGCGACCACCGACGGGCTGACCTGCTCATATAACTGCGTGAACAGGTCGGTCGCCGGATCGACCACTTGAGCGGCCGCATCCGCTATGCTGGCCTGAAATGTCTGGCTGCTGGTAGACGCGCTCACGCTGGCGGCCAGGCTCAAACTTATTACCACCACAAGCACAATCCCGAATACGATCACCTTCACACGTTGTTTGCTGCCTGACATGATAGGTTCACCTCACTCGATCATGTAGGGATGCGCGACAGCACATCCGACAATCTCAATCTCCAATCCTCTGCCTATGATACAGGGGCGCAGCGTGCTGTGCCCACCTGACGCAAAAAAGCGGAGGCGGGGGGCCGCCTCCGCGAAAGCGCAGCGACTCGTTAAGTCTGGCCTGCGCTGGGGAGGGCCGGAGCAGCGTCGGAGCTGCCCTGCCCATTGCGGCCGCCGCGTCCGTCACGGGGACCGAAGCCGTCCATGCCGTGGCCCATGCCGCGCTCCATGAACGGCCCGAAGTGGAAGAACATGCCCATCATGTCGCCTTCCAGAGTGACGGTCTCGCTGCCACGGGTCACTGTCAGAGTGATGCCACCGCCGCGGGCCATACCCATGCTCATGTTCTCCAGGGTGAAGTCGGTGGCCGGCTGGTCATTGATCGCCGTGATCACATCGCCGATTTCCAGCCCATACGGGTTGTTGCTCTTGAGGACATTGCTGACTTCAAAGCCGCCCGTGGCTTCCGTCAGATCAGCATTCACGAACATCTGCACCAGCGAGAGCGCATCTTCCGGCAGGGCCAACCCCTCCATCCGGCCAGGACGGTCATTGACGCTGGCGCTGCCCAGCACGACATCGATGTTCACGCTTTCATTGTTGCGCTGCACTTCCAGTGTGGCTGTATCGCCAGGGGCAGCCGCCTGCACCAGTTCTGCCAGTTGAGCAGCGGTGGCGACGGCCGTACCGTTGAAGCTGACGATTACATCGCCCACCTGGAGGTCAGCCGTGTCCGCTGGCGATCCGCTCTGGACGCGGGCGACAATCACCTGGTCGTTCTCTTCGACCAGCGCCACCCCCAACCAGGTCTTGGTCGAGGTGGTATCGGTGTCCTGGGCCGCGATGACCCCGGCCGTGACGGCCAGCGCGGTCAGCGCCAGCAGTAGAACGGCAATCGATTTACGCATCTTGTGTAGCTCCTTGCTTTTGCTTGACGACAGTGCGGCTTCAAACCGCTGAACAATACGGTATCACCTTCCGGCAGGGCCGTGGTTATCTGCGCCTCAAATTCTCTTAAATCCCATTTAAGGCGCTGGCGACCGAAGCATCGGGTGATACGTCGTCGCCGCGATTGCCAGCAGCCCGGCCAGCGCCAGGATGCCGGGAGCCAGCAGCGGATTGGCCCCCTTCAAGGCTTCCAGCAAGACATCGACAGCGGCGGCGCTGGGACGGATTTCCTGCTCGAACTGGGTGTTGCCCAGCAGATGCAGCCCCAGCCCCAACCCGCTCC
>JAEUQZ010000504.1 GCA_016788965.1 Anaerolineae bacterium
CAGCGAAATGATCCACTCTTAATCTCCCAAATGTTAAGAATATGTTAAACTAGTGACAGTGGCAGCATCACACCCGCTTGGTGCTGGTTTTGCGGGAGGACTCCCATGTCACTCTTCTTACAGGCCGAAATGATCCTTCAATTGGGTCTCGCGGCTTTCTTAAGCATGGTCATTGGTCTGGATCGAGAAGGGCGGCGCGAACCTGCCGGCCTGCGGACGCACATGCTGGTTGGCGTGGGATCATGCCTTTTCACAATTCTGTCCATGTATGCCTTTCCCGGATCGGACACGGGCCGCATCGCTGCCCAGATTGTCACTGGCATCGGCTTTTTGGGTGCGGGAACCATCATCCAGTGGCGCGGCCAACCTCATCACCTCACCACGGCCGCCAGCATCTGGGCGACCGCCGCCGTTGGAATGGCGGTCGGTACAGGTGCATGGTTCCTGGCGCTGGGAGCCACGCTGATTGTGTGGTTTGTCCTGGTGGTCATCCGCTGGTTCAGCAAGAACGGGAAAGATCATTCGCATCCGCTTCGAGGTGTTGACGAAACGGAGAGTGTTGAACCGAGCGATGATCGGCGTGCTTAGGTCGCCTGATTCACCCATGATGTGATCCGGCAGTCTGGCGACGTGCAGATCACTCATTCAACTCGTGGATTTGCCGCAGTCGTGCGATCAGCGGTTCGGCATCCGGTTCGCGCGGCAGCGGGGGTGGCGGCCCCAGCGGATCATTCACCGAGTCGTCCCCCAGCAGCGCCGCCGCCACATTCGCCATCCCGTAACCGAGCGCGTCCAGGTTGTACCCGCCTTCCAGCACGAACACGACCTTGCCCCCGCAAAACTGGTGTGCCATCTTGATGAGTTCGCGGCTAAGATGGGCGTAACCGCTGAGCGAGAGCCGCATTCCGGCCAATGGATCCGACCAGTGGGCGTCGAACCCGGCTGAGACCAGGATCAATTCTGGCTCGAATCGTCGGGCAGCCGGCCAGACCACTTGCTCGAACAGCCGCGCATAGCTGGCATCGCCGTGGCCGGATGAAAGCGGCATGTTTAGGGTGGAGCCGCTTCCCGCGCCCTGACCCGTTTCGGTGATCGCGCCGCTTCCGGGATAGTAGGGGTACTGGTGTGAGGAGATGAACAGCACGCTCGCATCATCGTAGAACATCGCTTGCGTGCCGTTACCGTGATGCACATCGTAGTCCACGATCATCACCCGGCGCAGACCGTATTGACGTTGTGCGTACCGCGCGGCGATGGCGATGTTGCCCAGCAGGCAGAAGCCCATCGCCCGCCCCGGCATGGCGTGATGACCCGGTGGCCGGACCGCCGCCAGCCCGTTCGAGGCGCGTCCGCTCAGCACCGTGTCCACTGCCGCCACGACCCCGCCCGCCGCCAGCCGCGCGATGGCGTAACTCGTCGGCAGCGCATACGTATCCGCGTCGAGGTAGACCCGCTGCTGAGTCTCATTGACCCAGCGCAGCACCTTGAGGTAGTCGGGGGTGTGAACGCTCAGGATCAGGTTTTCATCCACCATTGGGGCGTCCAGCCGCAGCATCCGGCTGCTCAGCCCCAGCGCATCCAGCCGCTCCCACACCGCGCGGATTCGTCCGGCATGTTCCGGGTGGCCGGGCAGGTGATGTTCAGGGTAGCGCGGATGAGTCACGTAGGCGGTCGTCATGGTCGGCAGTCCTGACCTTTCAGCGAAAGGAAATTGTGACCGGAAATGTCACCCCTGGCAAGCAGGCTACCGAAAGCAGTCAAACGTCATTATAATGACGCTGGGTATTCGGGAGGTTCAGACCAATCTATGCAGTATGAACGCCTCGTCGATTGGGCGAAGGGCGTGTGGGAAGAGCGTTGGCCCGGTCGCCGCTACATGACTGTGTGGGCATCCGCCGAGTGCAGCAACATGATCGCCCAGAATCAGATCAGGTCTGGCCGCCGCCTGCGCGGAAAAGCTCGCTTCGATGGCCTCGAACGCCTCGACTGCCCCGTGGTCACGCCCATCAGCGATTACGGCACGCGCGGCAAGAAGATGACCTTGACCACCACCGCCGGAGCCTACGTCTTCCGCTTTTCCGTCGAGGGTGGTGATCCCTTTGAAGTCATCTATGCCAGTTCTTACTTCGATGACAACGTGCAGGATTTGACTGCCGTCGCCATCGTCCCCGCCGACCGCCTGGAAACCTGGGCCGCTTTTGAATTCGTGTGTGCCCGCGCCGTCCGCCCGCGCATCCGCCGCCGCCGCGATGTCTACATCATCGGCGGAACCGACGCCTTCTTTGACCCCACCGTCGAGTGGGATGATGTCATCCTGCCCGACGACCTCAAGCGCGAACTGGCCGACGATATGGAAGCCTTCTTCACCAAAGGCGTCGATATTTACCGCCAGTTGAAGCTCGCCCCCTTCCGTAAGCTCCTGCTGGCTGGCGTCCCCGGAACCGGCAAGACCATGCTCTGCGCGGCCATGGCGAAGCTCGCCATCAGCCACGGCCGCATCGTCGTCTATGTCTCCGGCTCGGATCGGGATGGCGCTTCCTTCGAGAAGATTCAGCGCGCCCTCCAGGCCGTCACGGCCGCTCGTTATCCCGTCCTGCTGATCGTCGAGGAGATCGACGCCTACCTTCAGGGCGAGGACAAAGCCCGCATCCTCAACGTCCTCGATGGCGTCGAGTCGCCCAACAACCCCGAAGGCGCGTTGATGCTGGCGACCACCAACTACCCCGAAGTCATCGACGAGCGCATCGCCAAGCGTCCCGGCCGTCTGGATCGCATCTTCGTCATCCCCACCATCCAGGATGACTCCCACGCCGAGCAGATGCTCCGTCACTACATGGCCGACCAGTGGCGCGAGGAACACCTCGCCGTCGTACCTGAACTGATTAACCAGCCCGGAGCCTTCGTCCGTGAAGCCGCTCTCCACGCTCGGATGCTCGCCGCCCATGAACACCGCACCGAGGTCTCGCTGGAATTCCTCCAGCAGTCCATCGACAGCCTCCTGCGCCAAATTCGTGCCGGCAATGATTTCCTCCGGGATCGCCGGCCTATCGGCCTGACCAACGCCCCCAATAAATCACTGCGAAAACTGCCGCGCAGCAATCCCTTCGGCTTCGGCGGCTGACCCACTCTCCTGGGCACGGCCCCGCCGTGTCCAGCCATTTCCATACTCCGTCTTGCTTTGCGCTCTTTGCGTCTCCCTTGAAAATAGACGCTCGCTTCCCTCAACCACCGTCTTCGTAGGGACGCCATTCTTGGCGTCCGGGATTTCCCGAAACAGCCGCGCCCG
>JAEUQZ010000505.1 GCA_016788965.1 Anaerolineae bacterium
GCAGCGTACTGTCACCCGACCAGGAGAGGAGCCGCCCGTCGGCCAGTTCCACTGCACCAGACACGTACTCGGTATGCCCGGAGAGGACGGCCAGTGTGTCGCCTTCGGCACTCCAAAGCCGCAGGGTGCTGTCCGCCGACCACGAGAGGAGCCGCCCGTCGGCCAGTTCTAATGCACCAGACACGTACTCGGTATGCCCGGAGAGGACGGCCAGCGTGTCGCCTTCGGCACTCCAAAGCCGCAGGGTGTTGTCGCCTTCCGACCAGGAGAGCAGCTGCCCATCAGTTAGTTCCAATGCGCTAGCCACGGAGCCGGTGTGCCCGGAGAGGACGGCCAGAGGCTCTCCGTTGGCGCTCCACAAGCGCAGGGTGCTGTCATCCGACCAGGATAGGATACGTCCACCTCTCAATGGCAGCGCACCATTAACATCACCCGTATGTCCTTTGAAAACCGCCTTCGTGAACAGCCGTTCGTTCGCGCGGATGAGCGCCGCATCCGCCTGCGAGGTATAGGCGGTATCCAGCGCCCGGATGCTGAGCAGAGCGGCGAGTTCCGCTCCGCCGGGATCGCTGTTCAGAACTTCCACGGCATCCGAGGCCCAGTTGAGCGACTGGATGCGGGCTTCACCCTGGGCGACCTGCGCTTCGACGGTGGCGGCCTGATTCTGTACCGCGCCGAGGGTGGATTGGGCGTTGGCGACCTGCGTCCCGGCGGCATCGGCCTGGGCGCCGGCGTCCCGCGCCTGGTTGAGGAAATTCACCCCACCGATCAGCGCCAGCACCAATAGAGTCGCGGCGATGGCCGCCGATGCCTGATACTGGCGGGTGCGTTTCTTCTGGGCGGCCTGGCGCTGGCGGTCGGCATCTTCGGCGGCGCGGCTGGCCTGGATGTAGTCGCGCTGCGGATCGGTCAGGCGGGGTTCGTCAGCGGCGGCGTCGCTGCGGTCGCGCCAGGCTTCGTAGGCGGTCAGTTCGTCGCCGCGCAGCAGGCGGCTGGGGCTGCGTCCGCTGCCCTCCCAATCGCGCAGGCGGAGCAGCAGCCGGGTATGCATCCGCACCCGCTCCGGGTCGGTATCGACGGTCTGGATCAGCGCGGCGACGGTCTTGTCGAAGTCGCTGAGTTTGGGGTAGTCGATCCACTGGATGGACTTGAGGACTTCCAGGTTTTCCAGCGCCATATCGAAGTAGGGGCGCATCTGAAGATCGACGTGCCAGCCGCCGACGAGTTCCTTCTCGTTGAGCGGGCGGTAGACCAGCGGGATGATGCGCTTGTGGTGGGCGCGGGCGTGGGCGATCTCGCGCTGGCAGTAAACCGAGTTGAGGGCGTCGGGGCTGACGATCAGGATGAAGTTGTCGCCGCCTTCGATCCCGGCGCAGATTTCCTCCCACCAGCGGGTGGAGTAATCGATGCCCTGCCAATCGACCCAGGTTTCGCGGCCCAGGCCGCGCAGCGCCTCGACCAACTGGCGGACGAAATCGGTGTCTTTGCGCGAATAGGAGATGAAGGCGTCGGTCATGGTGGTTCCATCCCGGTGTCGTGTTCCATTACCAGTATGACTCAAAAGGCGGGATTCGGCGCAGTGTTACGAAATCTTCAGGCTGGAGATTCAGAACCTCGCGTATCATTTATGAAGAATGAATAGAACGTTGGGCATGGATGCGGATGGAGTCGGCGTGACGGACCTCCAACAGACGATCCTCTATATTGAAGATGACCCGGCCAGCCGCGTGCTGGTCGAGCGGACGCTGCGCCATGCCGGCTACCGCGTGCTGGTGGCCGAGCGCGGGCTGGAAGGCATCGACATCGCCCGGCGGGAATGCCCTGATCTGATCCTGACGGACATCAACCTGCCTGATCTGAGCGGGCGGGAGATCACCACGCGGCTGCGCGGCGATCTGCGCTTCGAGCGGACGCCCATCGTGGCGCTGACGGCCATGGGCTACGGCGAAAACCGGGCGCTGGCGATGGCCGCCGGAGTCACCGGTTACATGACCAAGCCGGTCGATGTCGAGGCGCTGACCGAGCAGGTGGCCTTCTACCTTCAGGGGGGCAGCGACAGCATCGAACCGGCGGCGCTCTCCGAGGCGCAGACGCGCTATACCCGCGAGGTGGTCGCCCACCTGGAGCAGCAGATCCGCGAACTGGAGACGAGCAACCTGGCGCTCAAGCGGCTGGACATGATGAAGGACTCGTTCATCCAGGTGACGGCGCACGAACTGCGAACGCCGCTGACGCTGGTGCATGGCTACAGCCGCCTGCTGGCCGATCTGCCGGCCATCAAGAGCGTCACTGAAAGCGACGAGATGACCCGCACCATGATCCACGGGCTGCATGACGGGATCAAGCGGATGCAGGACATCATCAACGAAATCCTGACCATCAGCCGGATCATGACCAACCAGATCGACCTGTCCATCGGGCCGATTGATCCCGGCCTGATCGCGGAGAAGGCGGTCAATGGGCTGCAAGATGCGCTCAGGACGCGGCAGGTGCGGCTGCATTTCGAGCGGGCGGCCTGGCCGGATCGGATGCGCGGGGACAGTGAACTCATCAAGCTGATGTTCAATAACCTGCTGACCAACGCCATCAAGTACACGCCGGATGGGGGCGAGGTGTTCTTCAGCGCCCAGGCGGACGCGGAGACGATCCGCGTCAGCGTGCGGGATACGGGCATCGGCGTGGCGCGGGATGAACAGCAGCGCATCTTCGACCGGTTCCATACGGCCGGCGATACCCGGCTGCATTCGACCAGCAAGACGGCTTTTCGCGGCGGCGGGCTGGGATTGGGGCTGGCGGTGTGCAAGGGAGTGGCGGAAGCCCACGGCGGGACTATCCGCGTGGAAAGTCCCGGCCTCGACCCGGAGGGCTGCCCCGGCAGCACCTTCATGGTGACGCTGCCCGCGAACCTGGCCCATCGGCGGCCAGGAAAATTGTAGGGTGCGCTGGCTCCGGCCTTTGCGCTATACTCCGCAATCATCATCTGGGGGATGACGACCGATGCGATCTCGGCCACAAGGGGTGCTGGCGGGTCTCTTGACTCCGCTGTTCCTGGGGGTAGCCCCGATCTTCGGCAAGCTCGCCATCAACGCGGGGGCGGATTCGTTCACCGTGGCTGCCTGGCGGACGGTGATCGCGGTCGTCCTGCTGTGGATTCTCTACGCGCTCTTCGCGCGGCGCTACATCTTCATCTACCCGGCCGGCCTGTTCGGCTGCGTCGTGATCGGCGTGGTCAACGGCATCGGCTCGATCTTCTATTACG
>JAEUQZ010000506.1 GCA_016788965.1 Anaerolineae bacterium
CAGAAAGTGCAACAAGTTCTTCGTCCGAAGTACTTAGAGGTTTCAATCCCCTTGACGGGGCAGCGCCTGCCGACAGGTTGGTTATATCCTTTTAAAAGTCATAACAAAAAGTTTCAATCCCCTTGACGGGGCAGCGCCTGCCGACAGGGCTGTTTGTCTAGACCCGAATTTTAGCGATAAACTGCGATACGCGCAAATTTTCGTGTCCACTTGTCGGATTCGCGGGCTGCTCGCATCTACTTTGCTTTTCTGTACACTTTTGCCCCGGTTGTGCCCATTTTTGCGCCGTTTTGCACCCCCCTTTCACGCTGGATCGCGCTGGATCGGCGCGTTTTCGCCTTTTGCTGGCTCAGGACAACAACCTGACGCTTTCCCTACGCAGTTTTGGGGTGTGTGGTTCGGCCTCGTGGGGCGGTTGAGCAGAAACTGAGCAGGGATTGATCTGGCGGGCGGGCCGCGCTGCGCCGTATGCTAAGACGGTGACTTCTCCACCGAAAGGACACGCTCATGTACGGTACAGTCGCCCGCGCATTCCTCAAGCCCGATGGGGTGGCCGATGCCGCCGCCGGACTGCTCCAGGCCGGGGTTGGAACCGCGCCCGGCCAGATCGCCGTCTACGTCTACCAGATGGATCAGAACCCGCGCGAGATCAGGATCGTGGCGCTGTTCGAGAGTGAGGCCGCCTATCGCCAGAATGCCGCCAGCCCGGAGCAGGCCGCTCGCTTCGCCCAGGTGATGACCCTGCTGGAACGCGAACCCGAATGGCACGACGGCCACGTCATCTACCAGAATACCCCCGGCCTGTAACACGGGGCTGTCCGGCGGGCTGCGCTCAGGCCGTGACGAGTTCGACGCTGTTGCCGTCCTGGTCGCAGGTGATGAGGCTGCGCTCGTCAGGCTGCGACAGCGGGCGCTGGGCCGCGCGGAGCGAGTCCCCCAGGCGCGTCCAGGCGGCGCGGTCGGGGATCACCAGCGAGAAGGCTTCCAGCCCCAGCGTCTGCGGCGGCTGCGGCTGGCTCCCGGCCCAGATGTTCAGCCCCAGGTGGTGATGGTAGCCGCCCGCGGCCATGAAGATCGCCCCGTGGCCGCTCCAATCGGCCATCATGTCTAGCCCCAGGATGTCGCCGTAGAATGCCCGCGCCTTTTCCAGGCTGGAGACGTGCAGGTGAACATGGCCGATGTCGGTCTGGGGATGCAGTCCCGTCCAGGCCGATTCGCCTTCGGCCAGCAGTTGATGCACATCGAGCGCCTCGGTGGTCATCTGGATGCGGTCGCCGAGCCGGGGCCACTGGTCGCGCGGGCGGTCACGGTAGAGTTCCAGCCCGTTGCCGTCGGGGTCATCCAGGTAGAGCGCCTCGCTGACGGCGTGGTCGGAGAAGCCGCCGAAGGGAACCCGCGCCTCGACCATGCGCCGGAACAGGCCGGCCAGTGCGACGCGGTTGGGCAGCCGGATGGCGACGTGATACAGGCCGACGCTGCGATGGGGTTTGGGCAGCCAGCCGGGATGCTCGCTCAGGCGGAGATGCGGCGTCTGGCCGTCGGCGCTGAGGACGGCCGCGCCATCCTCGCGGCTGAGCAGGCCGAAGCCGATCAGGTCGCTGTAGAAGGCCAGCGAACGGCGCAGGTCGGCGGTGCGTAAGTGGGCCGAGCCGATGTGGGTGTCCTGGGGCAGGGTCATGGAGTCCATTCCTTCGCGGGCAATGTGAGATCGCCCTTGTGTAGAAATTCGTCGGGGCGACCCGCCGGGTCGCCAAAGCTTCCATAACGGAAGTAATGCTATTCTAGTGCTGCAATGGGGTCAACGTCAATGCACTTTCCGAACAGGAAGTGTTAGAATGGGACAGCTTCACTCTGCTGCAATAGGATGCCCTGACATGGCTGAGACGACACCGAACCCCCTGCTGTGCCCCATCGCGCGGACGGCGGAACTGGTCGGCGATACCTGGACGATCCTGATCGTGCGCGACCTGATGGACGGAGCCAAACGCTTCGGCCAGCTTCAGGAGTCGCTGGGGCACGTCAGCCCGAAGACATTGACGCAGCGCCTCAAGCGCCTGGAAAGCGCCGGGATCATCACGCGGCAGGCCTTCGCGGAGATTCCGCCGCGCGTCGAGTACAGCCTGACGGTCAAGGGCACTGCCCTGCACGACATCATCGAAGCCATGCGCGGCTTCGGCGAGGCGCATCTCCCGCTGGAAACGGCCGGCTAATCCTCTATAAACGTCTCGCGCAGTTTTCCCTCGATGCCGGTTCAACTCCCCCTCTCCATGCAATGGAGAGGGGGCCGGGGGGTGAGGATCAGGGAAACAGCCGGCTAACGCCTCACGCCACCACCGTGCCGCCATCGACCGACAGGGCGTGTCCGGTCACGAAGGACGAGTCCTCCGAACACAACCACACAATCGCCTGGGCGACTTCATCCGGCCGCCCCAGCCGCCGCATCGGGATGGCCTGGACGGTGCTTTCCAGCATCCGGGGATCGGTCTCGCCCATGCCGGCGACCATCGGCGTCTCGGTGAAGCCGGGGCAGACGGCGTTGATGCGGATGCCTTTGCGGGCGTATTCCAGCGCCGCCGAGCGCGTCAGCCCGACGACGCCGTGCTTGCTGGCGGCATAGGCCGAGGCGTAGCGGAAGCCGATCAACCCGGCGGCTGAGGCCACATTGACAATCGCGCCGCGCCCCTGTTCCAGCATGGGCGGAATCTCGTACTTCATGCACAGCCAGACTCCCGTCAGGTTGACGGCCAGGACGCGATCCCACATGGTCTTATCGCGCTGGTCGGTGGGCAGCAGATCGCCGCCGATCCCGGCGTTGTTGACGGCGCAGTCCAGGCGGTCATAAGTTTCCAGCGTCACCTCAATGAGCGACTGCACCTGATCCGGCTCGGCGACATCGGCATAGGCGAAGCGCGCTTGCCCGCCCCTCTCCGCGATCAGGCGGGCGGTTTCCTCGCCGCCGGGGACGCTGACATCGCTGACGATCACCCGCGCCCCAGCCTCGGCCAGCGCCAGCGCCGCCGCCCGTCCGATCCCGGACGCGCCGCCTGTCACCAGCGCCACGCGATCCTGTAATTTCATAGGACGCTCCTTGAATCAAAACGGGTGTCCCCGATAGGACACCCGTGATTATGACTCCTCCGGCGCGGCTGTAAAGGTCAGCCGTTAGCTGGGGGCATTTGCTCCTATCTTGCCCTCACCCTAAATCCCTCTCCCGAACGGCGAGTACGCCTGGGAGAGGGACTTGGCTCCCCTTCTCCC
>JAEUQZ010000507.1 GCA_016788965.1 Anaerolineae bacterium
TATCTTCACCAGCAACGCGCCGGAAGCTGTGCCCTTCATCCTCTATGCCTTCAGCGGCGGCCGTATCCCGCTCGCGCTCAACATCATGCAAATCCTCTCCATCGACCTCGGCACGGACATGGTTCCCGCGCTGGCGCTTGGGGCGGAAGCGCCCGAACCCTTCCTGATGGATCGACCGCCGCGCAGCCTGCACGAACACATCATCACGCCGCAGATCGTTCTCCGCGCCTATGGCTTCCTCGGCGTCATCCAGAGCATCGCAGCGATGGCCGCCTTCTATTTCCTTTATTGGACGAACGGTTACGCCGGCCAGTGGATCGATCTGCCCAGTTCGGGATGGCTGTACGAAGCCGCCACCGCCATGACGCTCGGCGCGGTCGTTGCCACCCAGATTGGCAATCTCTTCGCCCAGCGCACCGAGGTCGTCTCCTTCTTCCGCGTGGGCTTGTTCAATAACCGTCTGCTATGGGTCGGGATCGCCATTGAACTTCTGCTCGTCGCCGCCATCATCTACCTCCCCTTCTTGCAGGAGGTCTTCGGCACAGCGCCCTTCCCGCTCACCTATTGGCTCTTCCTCTTCGCCTGGACGCCCTCGCTCCTGATCGCCGATGAAATCCGCAAGGCCATCGTCCGGCGGCGGCTCCGCGCGGCGGTTCAGGCGTGACTCACCGTCCAGAGTTCCGACTTTGGTCGGATGCGAACGGCGCTCCCACGCGCTTTAATCCAAAGGTGCGCGGCTTATCAACTGTAAACCGGATGTGAAACGGGTCAGCTTATCGCTATACTCCGGCATCGAACGAGGAAGGGATGGGACACCATGACGGTACGAATTCTGATCGCCGACGATCACAAAGTGGTTCGCCAGGGCCTCCGCATGTTTCTGGCGCTCGATCCTGATCTGGAGGTCGTAGGCGAAGCTGAAAACGGCCGCATCGCGTTGGAAATGGCCCGCGCCCTGCTGCCCGATGTCGTCCTCATGGACCTCATCATGCCGGAGATGACCGGTGTCGAAGCGACTGCCGCCATCCGCCGGGAACTCCCCGATACCGAAGTCATCGCCGTCACCAGCGTCCTCGAAGACAACTCCGTCATCGGCGCGATCCGCGCCGGAGCCATCGGCTACCTGCTCAAGGATGTCGAAGCCGACGAACTCGTCCGCGCCATCAAAGCCGCCGGCGCCGGTCAGGTGCAGCTTTCACCCAAAGCCGCCGCCCGCCTGATGAAAGAAGTCCGCGCCCCAGAAAATCCCGAACCCCTCACCGAGCGCGAAACCGAAGTCCTTCGCTTCCTCGCCCAGGGCTTCTCCAACAAGGAGATCGCCCAGCAGTTGGTCATCGGCGAGAAGACCGTCAAAACCCACGTCAGCAACATCCTCAGCAAACTCAATGTCGTCAGCCGCACCCAGGCCGCGCTCTATGCCGCCCGCATCGGATTGGTCAAGCTGAACGACTGAAGCCTGTGAGGTGCGCCCATGTCCCCGACCCAGCCTGACGAAATGGACATCATCTTTGCCGCATCAAACCGTCTGACTCAGGTCTCCACCCCCATCGAGTGGGTCGAAGCCGTCAGCGGCTATGCCAGAGAGCGCGGCGCGGATGCCGCCGTGCTGTACTGGCTCATCTTCGATGACGATGGGGGCGTCGAGTGGCTCGAAACCGGCGCCACATGGATCGCATCCGCCGCGATCACCGAGCCAGCACAAGAACGCTTCAGCGCCTCCAATCACCGCGCCTTCATCCAGAACTGGATGTCCACCCCGCGCAGTCCCACTCTCATCGCCGATGTCCACACCAGCGAACTGCTCGACGAGGCCACCCGCCAAATCTTCGTCACCAAAGGCATCCATTCCACCGCCATCCTGCCGCTGGCGACCAAAGGCCGCTGGATCGGCGTCCTGATCTTCGGCTGGAGCCAACCGCAGCACTTCGATGATGCCGACCAACGCATCTATTCTGCCTTGATCCAGCACGCTACGCCCGTCATCGATTCGCTCCGCCTCGTCGATCTTTCGGTCAAACGCGCCGATGATCTGCAAAGCGCCAGCCAGGAAATCGACATCCTCTACACCGTCTCCAGTCGAATTGCCCACGCTGCCAGCCCCCAGGAAGTCCTGGATGTCATCGGCATCTATGCCTGCGAACATGGCGCGGATCACTGCCGTCTGGTCTACTTCTACGGCGATTCCGAACCCTACAAGGGCGTGATCACCGCCGAGTGGACGGCCGACTGGAAACATGGCTACGGCCCGGTGGCGCTCTTCGACGCTTACGGTGGCGAACAGGACGCGGCCGCTCGCCAATGGATGACTCAACCTGACCAACCCTGGTTGGTCGAAGATGTCAGCGAATCCGATGCTCTCCCGCCGCCCGTCCGCGAACGGATGCAGCAGAACGGCGAGCGTGGTTTCGCCCTCCTGCCCCTCAACAACCAGGGACGTTGGATCGGCATCGTCACCTTCTCCTGGAGTCAACCCTACCGCTTCACCGACCGCGACCGCCGCATCTACAGCGCCCTCATTCAACAAACCGCCCCTGTCGTCGATGCCCTCCGCCTCATCGAGGAGAACCGCACCCGCGCCTACCGCGCCGAACTCCTGCTCAGGATCAACCAGGCCATCTCCAAAGCCAAAGATGAGCCTCAGATTCTCGCCGCCATCGGCCAGTACGTCCAACCGTTGCAGGCCCGTCGGATCATGCTCAACTACATCGACCCCGACGACAAAGAACCCTTCACCATCCAGCGTTCAGTCGCCATGTGGGAAGACGGCGAAACCGATTTCTTCGATCCGCGCCGCCACAGCATCATCCGCCTTCAGCGTTTCGGCTACTTCGACTTGTGGTATCCCTACCCCGACCGCGTGCTGCTGATCGAGAATCTGGCCGAAGATAAACGCCTAACTCCTGAAACCCGCCAGCAAATGATGGAAGTCATCCCGTCGCGGGCGATGGCAACCTTCCCGCTCTTCACCGGCGGACGCTGCATTGGCGTGCTGACCATCGGTTGGTTCGAGCCGCGCGTCTTCTCCGATGAAGAACGCTATATCTACTCCAACCTGCTGCAAACCCTGCCTTCAGTCTTCGCATCGCGCCGCGCCTACCTCGTCGAAGAAGAAGCCAACTGGAAAGCCTGGCACGCGCGCGACGGCGTAGCCCCCGCCGACGTGTCCACCCCGCCCGCCGCCGACCCCGCGACCGACCCATCCACCGATCCCGCGATCCACAAC
>JAEUQZ010000508.1 GCA_016788965.1 Anaerolineae bacterium
CTTCAACGACAGCGAAGGCGATGAGTGCGTCGGCAATGACTTCGGTCAAGCCTGCAATGCGCTCATAGGTGAACTGATGCACGCGGGCGAGATCACCGCGCTGCACCAACAGAGTGCCCATTCGCGTCTCATCATCGCCCTCTGGCAGGGTGAGCGTAATCACCGTCGGCGGTTTCTGGACAGGTTTCCTGGACATGGGTATTTCCTTTCAAATAGGGCGAGTGAAGGTGGTTCCGTCTGTAGCACGTGAAGGAATAAGCATCACCTCCTTTCGGGTGAACCGATGAATTGCTGAATACCGAGCGCCGCACATAGGTCTTTGAGCAGCAGCGTGCCGCAGACGTGGCAGTAGCCGTAGCCAGTGCGCCTGTTGAAGCCGAAACTGGGATGCTGATCGCCGTGATTATGGCGTTCAGGGAAGGGACACGCGCAATTCAGCCAGTCTCCGCAGAGCTTGCATCCACCCGCAGCAAGTGCATCGGCGATCTGTGCGACTAAGCCAGCACTGGGGATGAACTTCTGATTGTACGCGGATGTGGCAGAACAAGGACGTTCATCCAGCAGCAGCAGTTCAGCGCACCGACTTGCCCACTGCAACTCATCGGCGATGAGATGTACCGTTTCCAGATACGCTGTTAGACCGTGATTGGGCGTTCGTCGCGGGGCTGGCCGAGCTTGCCGCGCTCCTGCTCGACGATCTCCGGGTCGAGCTTGACGATCAGCGGCGCAGGTTCGCGGAGGGCCTGCCCCGGCTGAAGCTGGCTGGTCGCCCACGTGCCGATGGCGGGTGTTCCGTCGTAGACCAGCGCTTTGTGGGAGCGCGTCGCTTCGGTGTACTCGACGATCTTGAGGTCGCCGAAAAGCTGGCCGTCGTAGCCCAGGAACTCATGCACCTTCTGCGAGGTGAAGGGCAGGAACGGAGCCAGCAGCACCTTGCAGTTGTCGATCACCCGCAGGACGGTATAGACCGCCAGGGCTGCATCCGCCGGGTCTTCCTTAATGCGCTTCCAGGGGGCGCGGCGGTCGAGATAGACATTCGTCTCCCGCACCAGCGCCATAGCCGTGCTGAGCGCCTCTTTCAGCTTGACTGCTGCCAACAGGTCGCTGACCGTCTCGAAGGCCGCCTCGGATTTTTCCAGCATGGCGCGGTCTTCGGCGGTCAGGTCGGCCAGGGCGATGCTGGGGACTTTGCCGTCGTAGCGTTTGTAGGCGAAGCTCAGCATCCGGTTCGCCAGGTTGCCCCAGGCGGCCAGCAGTTCACCGTTCACCCGGTTGAGGAAGCCCTCCCAGGAGAAATCCGAGTCGGCTCCTTCCGGCGCGGTCGAGGCCACGTAGTAGCGCACCGCGTCCGGCTGGTAGCGATCCAGCACGTCCGGCAGCCAGATGGCCCAGTTGCGGCTCTTGGAGAACTTGTCGCCTTCGATGTTCATGAACTCGTTGGCCGGCACATCGTAAGGCAGTTGAAGTTCGGCCTCGTAGCGCCGCCCGATGCTGTCCTCGGCGCCGTTGTACAGCCCGTTCACGCCCATCAGTTCGGCCTGCCAGATGATGGTGTGGAAGGGGATGTTGTCCTTGCCGATGAAGTTGTAAATCTGCGCCTCGGGGTTATACCACCAGTCCTTCCAGGCATCCGGCTGGCCGATGTTCCGCGCCCATTCGACGCTGGCCGAGAAGTAACCGATGACCGCCTCGAACCAGACATAGAGCTTTTTGACTTCCCAGCCCTCCAGCGGCACATCGATCCCCCAGTCGATATCGCGGGTGATGGGCCGCCCCTGGAGGCCATCGGCCACGAAGTTGCGGCTGAAGCGCACCACGTTGGGCCGCCAGTGATGCTGGTGCTGGTCGATGTAGGCCAGCAGTTCCGGTTCCCAGCGGGCCAGATCGAGGAAGAAGTGTTCGCTCTCGCGCACGATCAGGTGATCGGCGGGGTTGTTGCGGTTGCGCGGGTTGATGAGCTCGGTGGCTTCCAGCAGACTGCCGCAGTTATCGCACTGGTCACCACGGGCGTGGGCGTAGTGGCAGATGTAGCACTCGCCTTCGACATAGCGATCCGGCAGGAAGCGCTTCTCCTGCTCGGAGTACATCAGCTTCTGGGTTTCCTTATACAGGCAGCCGTTCTCCAGCAGGCGCAGGAAGAAGTCCTGCGAGACGCGGTGGTGGCTTTCGGTATCGGTGTGGGTGAACAGGTCGTAACTGATGCCGACCTTCTGCTGAGTCAGCAGGAAGCGTTCATGGTAATGCTCGAAGACCTGCCGCGCCGAGATGCCGCGCTTATCGGCCTCGACCGAAATGGGCGTGCCGTGGCTATCCGACCCGGAGACCATCAGCACGCGGTTCCCTTTCAGGCGGTGATAGCGGGCGAAGATGTCGGCGGGCAGGTAGGCCCCGGCCAGATGGCCGATGTGCAGATCGCCGTTGGCATACGGCCAGGCCACAGAAACATGGATCGTCTTCGGTTCGGTCATGGGATGTCCTTCATCATCGGTCAGCGCATTTGGATGGGTCGGATCCGCCCGCGCCGATTATAACGCGGAACTGGCTCGTACTCGGCAATAAAAAACCGCCTGCCCTCGACCCGGACAGACGGTTTTGCATAGTGCTTCAGCGGGAACTTACGATGCGCGCCGAAGCCGCTCCGATCCATCCGGGTGGAGGGCGTTCAACATTCGCATCGACAAGCGGTTCGTCAGGTGTTCCATGCGCCACAGTATGCGGGAAATCCGCCCGGCTGTCAAGCGGATTAGCTGTGTCAATCGTCGCCCGTACAGCCCTCCGGCGTATCTTCACAGGCGAGTGTTGGCAAGGGTGGTGGTTCGGTGGGCGGGGTGAGAGCAGGCGGGTTGGTCTGGCTGCTGGTCTCACCGGGTGACGGACTGCCGGGTTCATCGGTTGCTGCTGGCAGGGTTGCCGTGACAACTGCCTCAACCCTCCCGGTTACAAACACCGGGATGACGATCCGATAGGTTATGCCCTGGTGGCTCCAAAGCACCTGACACACTTGCTCCCCTAACTCAGGGATGGAGCATCCGACATAGCGTCCCCGCCGATCCAGTCGCGGTGGATTCTCGTCGTCGGCCACCTGCTCGTGCACCAGTTGGGCTTCGCGCAGGATGCGCAGGTGCCGCGTCAGCGTCGGCGCCCGCACGGCGAGCTCGGCCGCGAGTTCGCCGGCGCGGCGGGGGCCGTGGCGCAACCGCTCGACGACCGCTCGGCGGGT
>JAEUQZ010000509.1 GCA_016788965.1 Anaerolineae bacterium
GAGGCGGGCGAATACTGGCGTTGCACGGCCATTGAGCCGAAAACGCGGCTGCGGGTCGGGCGCGGCATCGGGCAAACGGAGACCCAGGCGGCAGTGGCGCTGTGGACCCAGGTGAAGCAGCGCGAAGCTCACACACACCGCCCACCGCCGGTGTTATCGGATGGCTGGGGTGGACATCGGCAGGCTTTGGTGGAAGTTTACGGGCAGATTCCGCTCTACAAAGGACGGGGGCGACCACCGACGCGCAAGCAACCGCTTGACGGCTGGCAGTACACCCAAATGGTCAAGCAACGCGATGACTAGGGTCATCTGACTGGGGTTGAAGTCCGGGTGATCTATGGCGATGACACCACCCTGGCGCGCACCGGCTCCCGGACGACCTGTGTCGAACGCACTAACTTGACCTCTCGGCATATGAATGGACGGCTGGTTCGCAAAACCCTGGGCTTTTCCAAACGGGTCGAGATGCTGGCAGCCGCTTGTGCCTGGGAAGACGTGATCTACAACTTCGCTCGCCCGGTCAAAACCTTGCGCTGCGAGATCAATATCCAGGGCAAGCGCTGGTTACAGGCTTCTCCTGCCATGGCCGCAGGCCTGACTGACCATATTTGGTCTATCCGTGAACTGCTCATGCTCGTCCCATTACCTACCAACTCTATTTAGGGAGACTACCGAATGCCAGCAATATGCATTCGGTTGAGCCAGTGCTATGGCATCATCCACGCGCTCAGAATGCACTTGAGCCTCGACAATGGAGAATACGACAGCATATATTCGATGATAATGGAGGCTTCGGACATCATGAAACTGTCCCGGATGTGAGCATCTCCGAATTGCTCGAAATAGACAGTGGTTAACCTTCACAATAGGGTAGAAAGGGATGTAAACTGGTTTGCATGATTATGAGATACGAATACCTCAGCCAACATGCGACTGTGTTTCAGAAATGCAGCGGCTTGACCGTGGATTTGTTCGATCAACTGGTGAAGGATGTGTTGCCGCTCTACCTGGAAGCGGAGGAAGACCGCCTCAGCCATCGCCACCGCCAACGGGCTCTTGGGGCCGGGCATCCGTTTGAATTGGACGTTCGTGACCACCTGCTGCTGACAGTCATCTGGCTGCGCTTGTACCCCATCCATGAGGTGCTGGCATACCTGTTTGGGATCAGTGACTCGACGGTGTCGCGCTTGATTGAGCGCGTGCTGCCGATTCTGGAACAGAGCGGGCGGGATGGGATGCGTTGGCCTGATCCGGGCAAGAAACGCCGTCGCCAACTGCCCGACTTGCTGAAGGACATACCTGAATTGACAGTCCTGGTGGACAGTTTTGAGCAGCGTGTTCAGCGTCCACCCCATGATGACAGCCATTATTCGGGCAAGAAGAAGCAGCACACGCTCAAAAGCCAGATCACGGTAGACAGCGACACGGGGCGGATTGTGGATGTATCCAACAGCGTGCCGGGACCCACCGCCGACATCACGCTGTTGGAAGCCAGCGGCTTGTTGGAAGGCTTGCCAGAGGACGTGGGATTGGGTGGTGATCTGGCCTATTTGAAGCTGGCGAAGCTGCGACAACAGGGCTTTTCGCCGCGCCGCAAGCCGCGTGGTAAAGACCGACCGCCAGAAGATGTCCTCTACAATCGAGCCTTCTCGCAGTTTCGGATTGTGGTCGAACAAACCATTGGGCAAGTCCGGCGCTTTCAATCTGTCACCGCCACCGATCGCAATCACCGCCAACACCACAGCGCGCGGGTTGCTGCTGTGGCTGGCTTGGTCAACCGACTACCCCGTTTTGCCCTGGCATGACGGCTTTCTCTGGGGAAGGGGCATTCTCCCTTATCCTCTAATTGTGAAGGTTAACCAGTGAGCTTATGCCGCGATAAACCCGATGTGGTCACTGTCCCTGAATCCCCAAAAGTGAAGTCGGGCAATTACAGCAGTATCAGCACGCGAGAGTGCCCTACGGGATCAGCAGCACCTTGCCCATGGTGGCGCGGCTGGAAAGCGCCCGGTGCGCGTCCGCCGCCTGCCCCAGCGGGAACTCCCGGTCGATCCGCACATTGAGCTGCCCGTTCACGGCCCACTCGAAGATGTCCCAGGCGCGGTTCAGGAGTTCGTCGCGGGTGAGCATGTAGTGCCCCAGGGACGGGCGAGTCAGGAAGAGCGAGCCGCGGGCGTTGAGAATCTGCGGGTCGAAGGGCGCAACCGGCCCGCTGGACTGGCCGAACAGCACCATCATGCCGCGCGGGCGCAGGCATTGCAGGCTGCGGTCGAAAGTATCCTTGCCGACCGAGTCGTAGACCACATCGACGCCGTGGCCGTTGGTCAGGCGCTTGCACTCGGTATCGAAGTCGCCATAAAGGAAGACTTCATCCGCGCCAGAGTCGCGGGCGAGTTGGGCTTTCTCCGGGGTGGAGACTGTGCCGAAAACACGCGCGCCGCGCCGCTTCGCCATCTGGACGAGAAGCTGGCCGGTTCCACCGGCGGCGGCGTGGATCAGCACGGTCTGGCCGGACTGGAGGGGGAAGGTATCGGTGCTGAGGTAGTGGGCGGTCATGCCCTGGAGCATCAGCGCGGCGGCCGCGCGGGAGGGGACCCCCTGGGGCACGGGGACGAGTTTCTCGGCGGGGACAACCGCGTACTCGGCGTAGGCTCCGGGGACGAACGAGTAGGCCACCCCGTCGCCGACCTTGACCTGATCGACGCCCTCGCCGAGGGCATCGACGGTTCCGGCGGCTTCCTGGCCGGGGGTGAAAGGCAGCCCGACGCGGTAGAGGCCGGATCGCTGGTAGATGTCGATGAAGTTGACGCCGATGGCCTCGACTTTGACCCGCGCCTGACCCGGCCCCGGTTCGGGGATGGGGGCATCGGCGAGGTGCATCACATCGGGTTCACCGTAGTCGTCGAACTGAATGCGTTTCATGGTTGGGTGTCCTTAAATGGTTGAACAATTGTAGGTTTCGTTCAAGAGATGATCTTCAGCGATCCTGCGGCTGCGCGAAGATGATGGCCGCCATGATATCCTCGCGTCGCAGCCGGGGATGATCGGCCAGGATGTCATCATAGCTCAGCCCCGCCGCCAGTTTCTCCAGGATCAGCTCAACGGTGATCCGTGTCCCCTTGATGCAGGGTTTGCCCACCATAACGGCGGGGTCGATCACAATGCGATCATGTGAGGTCATGCCGCTCTCCTCGGTCTACTCTTCCGCGAACATCTCAC
>JAEUQZ010000050.1 GCA_016788965.1 Anaerolineae bacterium
GCACCACCCGGCAGAACTCGAAGCAACCATTTCGGCTGCACGAATGATGTATCCCGGCAAAAAGTTAACCGGCGTATTTCAGCCGCACCTCTTTACCCGTACCCGCGATTTCGCCGACGGCTTTGCAGCGGCGCTCGACCTGCTGGATGAAGCCTGCACGCGCGTCACCATCCGGTCGATTTCGCCGGATGAAGAGAATACCGGCAGCCCCGAAGTCGAGGTGGCGAATGTGGCGGCGGTGCTGTCGGATTGGACGGGCATCCTGGTTACGGATCTGACCACCGACGAGAAGCGGCGTCTGGCCGGGTTGGAAGCGGCGTTGATGGAGCGCGTGATCGGTCAGGACGAGGCGGTGCGAACGGTGGCCGCGGCCATCAAGACGGCACGGGCCGGGCTGAGCAATCCGCTGCGCCCGATTGGGGTGTTCCTGTTCGTTGGGCCGTCCGGCGTGGGCAAGACCGAACTGGCACGGGCGCTGGCCGAGTTCCTGTTCGGCAGCGATGAGGCCATGCTGCGGCTGGACATGTCCGAGTTTCATGATTCGCACACCGTCGCCCGGTTGATCGGCGCTCCGCCCGGCTACAAGGACACCCAGCGCGGCGGCCAGCTTACCGATGGACTGCGGCGGCGTCCGTACAGCGTCGTCCTGCTGGATGAGGTGGAGAAGGCTGCCCCGGAAGTCTTCGACATCTTCCTGCAGGTCTTCGATGAAGGCCGCCTGAGCGATGCCCACGGCCGTCATGTCGATGCGCGGCATTCGATCTTCATCATGACCAGCAACATCGGCACGGATGAAACCGGGAAGTCGCTCGGATTCGGCGCCAGTGACGCGCTGCCCGACTACGCCGCCCACCTGAAAGACTTCTTCCGCCCGGAATTCATCAACCGCGTGGACGAGACCATCACCTTCCGCCCGCTGACGACCGAGGCGCTCAGCAGCATCCTGGAACTCCAGCTTGGCGACCTGCGTGAACGGCTGACTTCGCAGAAGCTGACGCTGACGCTGGCCGATGATGCCCGCGCTTTGATCCTGCAAAAAGGCTTCGATCCCATCAGCGGAGCGCGGCCGCTGCGCCGCGCCATCGAGCGGCTGGTGACTCGTCCGCTGAGCGCCAAGATCATCGAAGATGCCTTCGAGCCGGGTTCGGCCATCGTCGCCCGCGTCGATAGCAAGGATCGTCTGAAGTTCGAGGCCACCCAACCCGAAGCGAAGAGCTAAACCCGTATCACCCCAATGGACATTCCACAGACTGGCCGCCAACCGACCCAGATGAGTGAAGACGCGCTCGACCGCCTGCTCCGCAAGCGCCATTCGCAGGATCGGATCGATCCCTTCGCCGCCGACCCTGACCCGGAGATCAGCACGCTGGGGCGGATCGCTCTGCGGCGCAAGGAGGTCAGCGATGTCTTCGCGCTTGGCGATCTGTGCGCTTTGAAGGCGCTGGTCGAGGACGACCGCCTGCTGATCTTCTATGTAGGCAAGACGCTGATTGCCTACAAACGCGCCCTGCAAATGGGCGATACGGCGGCAGATCGCAGCCTGGCGCAGCGGGCTTACCGCGATTTCTCGGCCTGGATCGTCACCACGGCTCAGCAGTTCCCCAGCCGCCGCAATCTGGCTGTGGCGCTGTGGGTGATCGGCGAGAACGAAGCCGACGATCTGCCGGTTTTCGACGATCCCGAAGTGATCGATGAACTCCTTGCGCTGTACCGCACCGAGACGCCGACTTCACCGCCGCCGCCCACAGGCGACGACACGAATATCGATCTACCCGCGGAGGAACGCACCACGACCACCGCCCGCGTGGTTCCCGGCGATGTCTCCGAGACGGTTGGGGCGCTCTCGGCCACGATTGCCGACGAACCGGTGACCGGGCTGAAGTTCGGGAGAAGCGACTTCGACCCGTTCAGCGAAACCCACCTCGAACAGACGATCCTGGATTCGTTCACCTCTGCCGAGCGCGAAGTCGGGCGCGCGCCGCGCCGCTCAAGCTATCGCCCGGCCGCCCGCTCCACCGCCGATGACGAGTTCGATGTCGGCGAGTGGATTCAGGATCGGTACGAAGTGGCCGATGTGCGGCGGGGTGGGATGGGCGTGGTGTATCTGTGCTACGACCACCAGCAGAAAGAAGCTGTCGCTATCAAGTCCTTCCAGAGCCGCTTCCTGGATAACGAACGCGCCGTCGCCCGTTTCTACCAGGAAGCCACCACCTGGATCATGCTGGAAAAGCACCGCTATATCGTCCAGGCGCGGCGCGTGGAAACCATCGGGTCGCGCCCGCACATCATCCTGGAACACATCAGCGGGCCGGAGGGACTCGGCCCCGACCTGCGAAGCTGGATCGACAACAAGCGGCTGGACCTGGCGCAGTCGATGGAGTTCGGGCTGCATATCGCCCTGGGGATGCAGCACGCCTGCCAGCGTGTTGAAGGACTCGTTCACCGCGACCTGAAACCGGCTAACATCCTAGTCACGCACGACGCCATCGCCAAGATCACCGACTTCGGGCTGGTGCGCTCGCTGGAATTCACCGATGCGCCGCTGCCCGGCAACGAGCCGGATGGCAGCGGCTCGCGCTCTGGCGATAACCGCCTGACCCGCTTCGGCGCGATTGTCGGAACCGCGCCGTATATGTCGCCGGAGCAGTGCGAATCGAAAGATGTCGATATTCGCGCCGACATCTACGCCTTCGGCTGTATGCTGTTTGAGATGGTCACGGGGCGGCAGGTGTTCGTCGAGAAGAAGTTCAATGCCTGGAAGCAGGCTCACCTCACCCAGAAGCCGGCATTCACGCCGGACGAGGAGCATGAGATTCCGGCGCGACTGCGCGAGTTGATTCTGATCTGCCTGGAAAAGGCTCCGATGCGCCGCCCGGCGGATTGGGGCGCGATTGTGGATGAACTGGCCGCCACCTATGAAGCCGTCACGGGGCAGCGGGCGACGCTGGAAATCACCGGCCCCGAACTCCAGATTCACGAACTGATCGATAAAGGCTATTCGCTGACCGAACTGGGGCGGATGGATGAAGCCCTCTCGGCTTACGACCGGGCTATCGCTTTGCAGAGCGATAACGCGCTGGCCTTCGCCCGCAAAGGCCGCGCCCTGCGGCTGATGCACCGCTACGACGAGGCGCTGGCCTGTTATGATCGTGCTCTGCAAATCCAGCCGCAGTACAGCTTCGCCTGGCGGGGTAAGGGTCTGGTGCTGGAACGCACCGGCAAGCTGGATGAGGCGCTGGCCTGCTATCAGGAGGCCGCCCGGATCAAGCCGAACGAGGTCTGGAACTGGTACAACCAGGCCGATGTGCTGCAAAACACCAACCGCTACGAAGAAGCCATCCCTCTACTGCACAGGGCGCTGGAAGTCGATCCGCGCCATCCCAACAGTTGGGCCAAACTCGGCCAGATTTACCGTTTGCGCGGGGAGTATCCAGAGGCCGTTCAAGCTTATGAAAAGGCGGTGCAGATCGACCCGGAATATGCCTGGGCGCATAACGGGCGCGGGCTGGCGCTGAAGGCGCTGGGCCGCAGCGCCGACGCGCTGGTGAGCTTCAAGCGGGCGACGCAGCACCAGCCGGATGAAATCTGGCACTGGTACAACCTGACCGAGATGCTGGTCGATCTCGGCCAGTATGCTGATGCGGTGCATCCTGCCCTCCAGGCAACGCGCACTGACCCCAACCATGCGTTCAGTTGGGCCAAGCTCGGCCAGGTCTACCGCCACGTCAACCGCAATGCTGAAGCACTGGAAGCCTACGAACGGGCCATCCAGCTCCAACCGGATTACAGTTGGGCGATCAACGGCAAGGGCATCGTACTGGAGCATATGGGGCGGCTGGACGAAGCGCTGGCCTGCTATGAGTACGCCGCCCAGTTCTCCGACAGCAATGTCTGGCACTGCTGGTACAACCAGGGCAATGTGCTGGTGCTGATGGGACGCCACCAGGAGGCGCTGCCGCTGCTGGAGAAAGTCACCCAGACTATGCCCGATCACGCCCAGAGTTGGGCGCGGATGGGCAACGCATTGCGCCACCTCAAGCGCCCGGAAGAAGCACTGCAAGCGTTCCAGCAGGCGCTCAGCCATGACCCGGATTATGCCTGGGCGTGGAACGAGCAGGGCATCACCCTGGAATCGGTGGGGCGGCTGAACGATGCGCTGCACTCCTACCGGCGGGCGTCCGAGTCGTCGCCGCGCGACCCGTTCTACATGTATCAGCAGGCCGACATCCTGATTCAGTTGGGGCAGCACCTGCCGGCTCATGATCTGCTGTCGGCGGCGCTCAAGCTGGACAGCGGCAACGCCCGCATGTGGGCCAAGCTGGGACAGGTGCTGCGCCGCCTCAACCGGGCTGATGAGGCGCTGCGGAGCTACACCCGCGCCGTCGAACTCGATCCCAATTACGGCTGGGCCTGGAATGGGCGTGGACTGGCCTTCAGCGCGTTGGGTCGCCATGAGGAGGCGCTGACCTGCTTCCGGGAAGCCACCCGCTGCGAAGAGCAGGATGTCTGGTACTGGTACAACGCCGGCGATGAACTGGTCACGTTAGGGCGCTTCGGCGAGGCGCTGGATGTTCTCGACCAGGCGATCCGCCTGAACAGTCATCACCCCGAAAGCTGGGCCAAGCGGGGGCAGGCGCTCCGCCGCCTGGGGATGCACACCGAGGCGCTAACAGCTTACGATCAGGCGTTGGCGAACAATCCGCGTTACGCCTGGGCCTGGAACGGGCGCGGGCTGGCGCTGGAGGCGTTGGGCCGCCGCGAGGAAGCCCTCGCCAGTTACGAACGTTCCATCGAGGAAGACCCGCGCGTGATCTGGTACTACACCAACCAGATCGATGTCCTGCTGGATATGGGACGCAAGCGCGAGGCGCTGGCGATTGCCGATCAAGCCGTCAGCCTGATGTCCAACAACCCGGTGGCCTGGGCGCGGCGGGGGCAGGTCCTGCGCCGCCTAGGGAATCACAAGCAGGCCGTCGAAAGTTATGACCGCGCCCTGGCGCTGGACGATACCTATGCCTGGGGCTGGAACGGCCAGGGTCTGGCCTATGCCGGCCTGGGGGATTGGCAGAAGGCGCTGGTGGCCTACAAGATGGCGCTGTCGTATAACGACCACGACCTGTGGTTCTGGAACAACTACGGCGAGGCGCTGCTGGCCGTCGGCGATGCTGCCCGCGCCGTCGAAGCCTTTGAACGCGCCGCGGCCATCGACCCCAAGCACGAGGTCACGCAGCAGAAGCTCAAGCAGGCCCGCGATCTGCTCAACGGCGGGCGGTGATCGGCGACAAGTTTAGCCGTTGATAAACTTGTAATTTAACGCTTGCTAAACCCATTCTATCTGCGGGATATTGATGACAGGTATAAGCATAATTCGGATGGTTTTGAGGCGTTAGCGGGAATGGAAATCACGCAGGCGATGCAAGAGTACCTGGCGGAGGCCTATCGACTGGCCTACTACCAGGACGGCAATCCTTACATTTCGACCTCGGATCTGGCGGCGGTGCTGAATGTCTCCGCACCCGCCGTGACCCGCATGGTGCAGCGCCTCAAGACGGCCGGTTATCTGGAACATGAACCTTATCGCGGCATCTGCCTGACCCCCGCCGGGGAGCGCGAGGCGCTGCTGTCGATCCGCCGTCACCGCCTGGTCGAACGCTTCCTGGTGGATGTGATGCGCTTCGGCTGGCACGAAGTCCATGACGACGCCGACCAGCTTGGGGCAGTCGTGAGCGATGATCTGGTGGGCCGCATGGAGAAGCTGGCCGGGAATCCGCGCCGCTGTCCCCACGGCGAACCGATCCCCACGCCGGACGGCCAAATGCCGCGCGTGGTGGATTATCTGCTCAATGAGATGGAGGCAGGGCGCGACTGGGTTCTCAGCCGCGTCGCTACCCACGACGCAGACAAGCTGCAATACCTCGGCTCGCTGGGATTGATCCCCGGCACGCGCTTCCATCTGGTGGAACGTGCCCCGTTCAACGGACCGCTTCAGCTCCGCCTCGGCGAGCGCACGCTGGTGATCGGCCACGAACTGGCCGGCGTGCTGCGGGTATGCAGCGAAGCCGAGTTCGAGCTGGCCTGACTTCTACTGCCGTTTGGCTTTACCTTCCACGATTTCCGGCGGGGTGTTCCCGCTTTCCAGCGCCGCCCGGTGTTCGGCCACCACATCATCCGGTGAAACCGCCTCGAACAGCCGCATCGACCCCATCAGCAGCGCCAGATCATCCAACTGCCCCAACCCGATAATGACATCCGGGATCAGATCGACGGGCGAGAGGATGTAGGCCAGCGTCAGCACTGGAATGGCCTTCGACCAGATCGGCACGCGCGGATCGCGGATCAGCCGCCAGGTCAGGCGCAGTTGAACCCAGAGCGCATGAATCATTCCCATCTCGGTTTCCTATCTCAACACATGGAACGACACCACTGATTCTACGCAGATGTCGCATTGGAGTTGCTGTGCCGGGCGATGAAATCGGCGGTGAGGGCGAACACCGTCTCGCGTTCGATATCCTGCGGCAGGATATGGTCGCTGTGCTGGAGCAGGTGTGTCTCGACCGAGGCGCTGCCCACTTCCCGGCGGATCAGATCGATATTCTCCGGCGGGACGGTGCGATCCGCCGTCGAATAGATCAGCAGCAGGGGCGCGTTGACTTCCGGCAGATGCCGCCGCGCCTCGCAGGACAGCGCGTACAACTGCTCGACGCTCGCCGATGCCCAGTGGTTGTAACGCACCCGCCCGACGACCGCTTCACCCCGCCGCTGCTGCTCGGCGCGGATCACCTCGACCACGGGACTTGTATCAGTCTGGTCGGTGAAGCGCAGTCCGTATTTCAGCCACCATGCTGCCCGGATCAGACGGCTGCGGAACCGAATCGGGGCAGCCTGGATGACCGCTCCCGCTACGGGTCGATCCGCGGCCAACAGCAGCGCCAGCAGCCCACCCATCGAATGTCCGACGACGAACACCTGCTCACACTGCGCCCGCAGCACTGCCCAGCTATCCAGCGCGGCGGTGTACCAGTCCTGCCAGCGCAGCCGCAGCAGATCACGCGGGTCGGTGGCATGACCGGGCAGGCGCGGCCCATAGACGGTGTACCCTCGCCCGGCCAGATACTCCCCCATCCAGCGCAGTTCTGCCGGGGACGCCGTGAATCCGTGCAGGCATAAGCAGCCCACCGCGCCGCCCCGGAAGAAAAACGGTTCTGCCCCTGCCTGTATGACCGGTAACTTCGTCACCACCTGCTGATCCTCACCTTGATGCCATCAGTATGAATTCTGTATCCCTTATGGTGAAATCGTCCTCCCTCAGTAAACCATTTCCCCGGCACTTCGGCAACGGTCGGTTGCCCACAGCGACAATCTGATGCACAATCAGCGCGTGAAGTGTTCAGATGAGATGCAGGGGAAATACACCATGAAGCGACTACTTCCGGCGATCATGATGGTCATGCTGCTGGCGGTCGGGGTGGCGGTCAGCGCCCAGGACGGCAGCGCCTCCAGCGTGACGATCTTCTACGTCGCCTGTGAGAACCAGGGCGTCGTCAACCTCTCCGGCACGATGGAAACCGGCCTGGATGTTTACTACCAGGCCTTCTCCGGGCCGGGCGGAACGGGCACGCCGCTCTCGAACGTGCGGCAGGTGCAGGTCGATGGCGCGTATGCCTTCAGCGAGACCATCCCGTACACAGGCGGGACGATCCCGGCGGGTGGGACAGGCAGCGTCCGCGTGTTCATCGCCCGCGAAGGCAACTCCGCTTCGACGGCCAGCGACATCTTCACCGTCGATGATTTCCAGGACGGCTGCAACAATGCCCAGAATGCGCTTGGAACGAGCGTCGATACCGGGGCGACCGGAGCCGGCGCGGTCAGCAGCTCGAGCGGCCCGAAGATTCGTTCGCCCTTCGGCGGCTTCATCAACCCCGATCTGACGCTGACGCCGGAACCACCCGTCGTGCTGGGGGCGCGCCAATCGGTCAATCCACAGCGGTCGCAGACGGCCGGGGTGATCTTCGCCGAGTGCGATCAGAATTTGCCACAGGCCGCGCCCGGCGTCCTCTACGACACCGATAACATCACCATTTTCTGGTCGTGGTACGCCCGCACCATCCAGCAGGTCGAAGACCACATCGCCCAGGCGCAGTACAGTGTCCAGTTGAACCGCGCCCCGCTGGTCGGCGTCACCGTCAGCCCCATCGAGAAGCGCACGACCAACTACTGGGTCTTTTATACCGCCCAGATCGGGCGGCTGCGCCCCGGCCAGTATGGGGTCGAGTTCCGGCTGACCTGGAATCAGGCCATCTTCGACGGCTACGGCAATTTCGGCCCGGACACCGATACGCCGGAGATGACGGCAACCTGCTCGTTCACTATCGAGCCGAATCCCGACAACATCAACGTCACCGACGCCAACCAGATGTACAGCGTGCGCTAGTCCAACCGGTCAGGGGCGGTTGTGCAAGCCGCCCCGATCCAACTGCCCTATGCCAACCCTCACCGAGCAGGCCGCCGCGCTTTTCCAGATCACGCTGACGTCCGAACAGGCCGCTCAGTTCGAGGCGTATGCCCGCCTGCTGATCGAATGGAACGAGCGCATCAACCTGACGGCCATCATCGATCCCGACGGCATTCAGGTACGGCACTTTCTGGACTCGCTGACGATCTGCCGTGTTCTGCCCATGCTCCCTGGCCTACGGCTGATCGATGTTGGGACGGGGGCGGGGTTTCCAGGACTGCCGTTGAAGATCGCCTCCCCGGACATCGAAGTCACGCTGTTGGAAGCGACGGGCAAGAAAGTCCATTTTCTCGATCAGGTCATCGCGGCATTGGGGCTGCGTGGTGTGGATACGCTCAAAGCGCGGGCGGAAGAAGCCGGGCAGATGCCCGGCCGCCGCGAAGCCTATGACGCGGCGTTGGCGCGTTCGGTGGCGCGGCTGCCGGTGCTGCTGGAATACCTGCTGCCGCTGGTGCGGGTCGGTGGCCGCTGCGTCGCCATGAAAGGCGAGACGGCAGCAGTCGAGATTGCCGACTCGAAACGCGCGTTGGTGGCGCTGGGCGGGCGCGTGCTGAAGGTCGAGGCGGTGCAGCTTCCCGGTGTGACCGACGCCCATCACCTCATCGTCATCGAGAAGATCGCGCCGACGCCGCCGATGTATCCCCGTAAACCGGGGATGCCTACCCAGAAGCCATTGTAGGATCGCGGGAAGGGATTTCATGCGAACGATCCACCAGGAACTCCTCGATGATCTGCTGGCGCAGGCCGCCCGCAGCGACCGCCTGCGCGTGCCGTATCGCTTTCATGCTCACGAGGAACCGGTGCAGCGGATGCTCAACGCCATTCTGCCGGGCAGCTACATCACCCCGCACAAGCACGAAAACCCCGATAAGGTCGAACTGATTTCGGTGCTGGTGGGCACAGCCGCGGTCGTCCATTACACCGACGCTGGTGAGGTGGCCGAGGTGTTCATCCTGCGGCGGGATGGCCCAGTCTACGGCGTGGATATTCCGCCGCGGGTTTACCACAACTTCGTCGCGCTGACGCCCTGCGTCATCCTGGAGATCATCCAGGGGCCGTATGTGGCCGAAACGCATAAGAAGTTCGCGCCCTGGGCGCCCCTGGAAGACTCGCCGGAAACGGCCGCATATCTGGCGCGTCTGGACGGTCTGATCCGGGCGCAGGAGGAGGCTGTATGAGCTTCGAGGCGATCTACGCCCACGTCCCGGCTGACCAGCGCGAGGCGCTGCGCCATTTCCGTGAGGCACACCCTGTCCAGACCCGCGACCTGCGCGGCACGCGCTGGACGTATCTCGTGGGCGGCTCACATGATAAGCCGGTGATCCTCTGGTTGGTCGGCGGCCTGCGGATGGCCGATGCCGCCTACCGCTCGATCCCGCTGCTGGAGGACGAGTTCCGCATCATCGCTCCAGATTATCCGGCATTGGATACAATGGCCGCGCTGACCGATGGGCTGGCCGATCTGCTGACCGCCGAGGGGGTCAGCCGGGCGCATGTGCTAGCCGGGTCTTTCGGCGGGATGGTCGCGCAGGTCTTCGTCCGGCGGCATCCCCGCCGCGTCGGACGCCTGATCCTCTCTACCACGGCCGTCCTCGACGAAGCCGGCGCCGAACGCTACCGCCAGCAGCTTGAGATGATGACGGCCGCGCCGCCGGAGGTGCTGGCGCAGGTCAGCCAGGCGCGGTTCCTGGAGATGATCGCCCCGCCTGATTCGGAGCGGGCGTTCTGGGCGGCGTATGTCGAGGAACTCTTCACCGAACGGCTCAGCCGGGCCGACCAGCTCAGCACCGTGCGCTGCCTGCTCGATTTCGCCCATTCCTATCGTTTGAGTCCTGATGATCTGGCCGACTGGGGCGAGCGCATCCTGCTGATCGAAGCCGAAGATGATGCCACCTTTGACGCCGAGGCGCGGTCGCGGCTGCGGGCGCTGTATCCGGGCGCGCGCACCCACCGCTTCGAGGCGGGCGGTCATTCCCCGGCGACGACCCGCCGGGAGGAATACTTCGCCCTGGTGCGGAGTTTCTTGAAAGGACTCTGAGGCAGTCTAGGGCTGTTCCACCTGGAGCAGGACGCGCAATGCGCCATCGGAGCCGCCGCCCGCGTGCGTCACCACGACGACATAGACTCCATCGGCGGGCAGCGTGAACGAGTTGATCCGCGCGTTGTAATCCCCGCCGCTGTCATCATCTGCGACCAGCGCATCCCCGTTCGACCTCAGCAGGATCAGCAGAGGATCGACCGTTTGTGGGACGCGGGCATCCACCGTCAGGGTGATGGTCTGCCCGGCCTGGCCCTCGAAGCCCATGCCGTACAGCAGTCCAGCCTCCATCTCCACCACCTGAGATTCCCCTGGTCGGAGCAGAATATCGGTGTTGACGGTCGTCTGGATCAGCCGCGCGTACTGCATGTAGTCTTCGGCGGAGGGCGCGGTATTGCCCAATTCGCTGTTCACCCGCGCCCGTTGTAAATACAGTTCGGGCACATTGTCCTGAATGGCGATGGCTTCATCGAGGTCGGCCAGCGCCTCGGCCCACTGCTCCTGGCCGATGTAGGCCAGCGCCCGCTGGAAATACACCCGCGCATCATCGGGCGTGAGTTCGATCAGTTGCGTGTAATCGGCAGTGGCGGCGGCGTAGTCCTCGCGCTGGAGGTAGATGGCTCCCCGGTAGGCATAAGCATCGACCGTGTCCGGCGCGTATTCGATGACTTTGCTGAAATCGGCCAGCGCCTCGTCGATCTGGTTCTGTTCCAGATAGAACTGCCCGCGCCAGTAGTAGCCGTCGGCCTGCTCTGGCGAGGCCGCGACGGCCGCGTTCAAATCCTTCAGCGCGGCGTCGAGATCAGCCAATTCCTGGTAGATGAAGGCGCGCACGCTGTAAGCCCGCACGGTGAAATCCGGCGAGGGCTGCGGCAGCGTCAGCGAACTGGTCAGGTCGGCCAGCGCCTTATCGTAGTCGTTAAGCTGGGTATAGCTGACTCCACGCTGGAAGTAAGCCTGGCTGAAGGTCGGATTGAGGAGGATGAACAGGCTGTAATCGGTGATGGCCTGCTCGAAATTGCCGGCATCGAAGGCTTGCCCGGCTCGCTCGAAGACATCCACGCCGACGACGATAGACACGCCGCCGCCCTGATCGCCCGCGGGCTGCTGATCCTGCGCCAGCGCTGCCCCGGCCACCAGCCCGATCCCGATCACCAGTAGTGCCAGCCGCATCCACTTCGCCATACGCCATCACCCTGCTGCCCATGCTCTAGCGATGCTCCACTATAGCACAGGAATCGATCCGGCAGCGCAGCCGATTGGATGAGAGAAAGCCGTGAAAATCGCGCTGAGATCGGGCCAGAAGGCTAGACTCCAGATGGCTCTGCCGAGGGGAAGTAGAGGCGGAAGGTGCTGCCCTTGTCCTCTTCGCTTTCCACTTCGGCGCGGCCGCCGTGCAGTTCGGCGATGCCTTTGACGATGGCGAGGCCAGCCCCCGCGCCCTGGTCTTCGTTGCTGGCGCGGTCGATCTGGTAGAAGCTCTTCCAGATGTTCTCGAACTCGGCGGCGGGGATGCCACGACCCTGGTCGCGCACCCAGACGACGACCTCATCCGCTTTGGTGAAGGCGCCAATGGTAATCGGGCTGCCTGGATCGGAGAATTTCGCGGCATTGCTCAAGAGCTGCGCTATCGCCGAGGTGACATATTCGATGTCGCCGATGAAGAAGGGCAGCGGCTCGACGATCTCGACCGTGACCGGATGGGCGCGCTCGTCCAGTTCCTTGACACGCTCTCGCGCCGCTTTGATGAGGGCGGGCAGATTGCCGATGGGGCCTTTGCGCCAGTCGTAGGTTTGTCCGGCTTCGCCGGTTTCCAGTTCGACGAGCAGGATGAAGTTCTCGATCAGGTTCCGCAGCCGGTCGGCGCCGGTGCTGATGCCCTGGATGTAGCTCATCACCTCGGCTTCGGTCAATTTCTGATCGCCGGGATTGTTGAGCATATCGGCGTAGGCCACCACGAAGGTCAGCGGCGTGCGGAACTCATGGTTGAGGATCGTCAGGATTTCCCGCTTGAGGGAGGCCATCCCGGTCGTGTGCAGTTCGGTGAGGCTGCGGTGACGTTCCAGACGCGATTCGATCTTGACCAGCAGATCCGCCGGATCATATGGCTTGATGACGTAATCATCCACGCCGAGCCGCATCCCCCGGTGGACATCCGACTTCTCGCCTTTGGCCGTCAGGAAGATGAAGGGGATGCTGAACCAGCGCATCTCCCGGCGGACTTCCTTGAGGAACTGGATGCCATCCATGCGCGGCATCATGATATCCGAGACGATCAGGTCCGGCGGCGCAGGCTGTTCATTCAGGACCGTCAGCCCCTGGACTCCGTTGTCGGCTGTCAGGACGGCATAGCCGTCCAATTCAAGAATATCCTGGATTCCCTTCAGAAGATGAACGTCATCCTCGACCACCAGGACTTTGGCCTTCTCCACCATGTGACTGGCTCCTGCAAACGTTTAGACAAAACGATGACGACAACCGATTCTCACGCCATCTCAATGCTCTCACTATGGCATTGGTAGAGTGATTCGTCAATAGGGTGAAGTCCGCTCATGAGACGATACCCTTATCCCGTCCGCTCATGAATATCCAGCAAATCGGAGAGCAGTCCAAATCCGGTCTGGAGCCGGCCTGCGCCGGAACCGACCAGCGTGACTTCGCCCAGCAGATCGGTTACGTAGGTCACGGCGTTGGTCGCGCCGGAAACCGCCGCCAGCGGGCTGCTTAGCGGCACGCGCACCGGCCCGACGCTGCCGCCTTCCGGGGTGATCCGCGCGATCAGCTTCCAGCGTTCCCCGGCTGCCTGAGCCGCTTTCACATCATCCAGGCTGATGCCGCTGATACCCTTGACTTCCAGATCATCCATCTTCAGGGGAATGTTGAACAGCGCCCGCGCCAGGATCAGCAGTTTGCCAGCGGCATCCCAGCCGTCCACGTCCCCGGCAGGATCGGCCTCGGCGTAACCCAACTGCTGCGCCTGAGCCAGGGCGTCGGCGTAACTCATGCCGCTTTCCATCTGCGTCAGGATGTAGTTGGTCGTCCCATTGAGGATACCCCGCGCTTCCGCGATCACGCAGCCGCGTAGCGCCTGCATCGCCAGGCGGATGGAGGGCGTTCCGGCCATGACCGTGCCCTCGAAGCGCAGGAGCTTGCCGGCCTGCCCGGCATGTTCCAGCAGTTCATCATAACCCACAGCCACCGGCCCCTTGTTCGCTAGAACGACATGCTTACCGCTGTCGAAAGCGGCCAGGCAGTAGCTCAGGGCGGGCTGTCCGGTATGCAGGTTGGTTGGGCTGACTTCGACCAGCACATCGGCCTCAACGCGCCGGATGAGCGTGAGGATGCCTTCGTCGCGGATGACTCCATCCACAGGGGGATACAGCGCCAACGAACCGCGCTGGGCGGCATCCAGGAGCCAATCCAGGTTCAGCCCATCCGGGTGATAGAGCGTCCCTTTGCTGCGCGTCGCCACTGCGACGACCTGGGCGCGGAATCCATAGCGCGATTCCAGTTCAGCCCGTTTGTCCCGCAGGATTTCCACCAACCCCTGTCCCACCACCCCGAAACCAACCAGCATCAATTTCATCGTATGCTGCCCTGTGCGCTCAAAGTCGGATCACGCTGGTGATTGTACCGCACCTTCCCGGTGTGAGAGAAACAGATCATGTGTCAAAGTCGGAAGAAATCGAAAAAGATGCGGACAGGGAGATCAGGCTGTCACGCGAAGATGTCTGCCACCGGGATCAGCGCCTCACCGAACAGCGAGGAGGTGAAGCTGTCGGCTTTTTCGTAGATGCCGCGCCGGACGAACAGGCCTTCGTTCAGCGTGTAGACTTCGACGTATGCGTTCGATGGATCGACCATCCAGTATTCGCGCACGCCGTGTTTCTCATAGAGGTGGAACTTGTCCTCTTTGTCGCGCTTGGCGGTGCTGGCGGAGAAAATCTCGACGACCAAATCCGGAGCGCCTTCGATGTAACGCGCTTTGATCTGGCCGAGATGGTCTGCGCTCAACCAGAAGACATCGGGTTCCGGGATGTTCGCCTCATCGAAGTACACGCCTGTCGGCGCATGGAACAGCCGGCCTCCAGGGATGATCTTCAGCAGCAGCGCGATGATGTTCATGCTGGCAGATTGATGTTCGACCGTCGGTGGCGGAGCCATATGAACCTCTCCATCGAGCAATTCCTGAATCGCCATCGTTTCCGGCAGCGCCAGGAACTCGCCAGCAGTCATCCGTGCGCGGATCATATCGACCATCAGAATCGCCCTCGCGTTTTCTGAGTCCAAGTATGCCACAACTTGGGGAGCAGCGTAACAAATGGGATTGAGGTCACAATCTTTGTCTTCCTGAATTTCTGCTCGTATCATAAGAAATCACAAAGGGTCAGACCAATTCGGGTGAATGGTTGTCAAATCGTTTGCCGAGTCTCCTTCCTCTCGTTATAATACCGCCTCTGTACCCATGTGCGCGGAGAGCAGAGGCTTATGAATTCGAATCTTCAAGAGGTTGGGGACAGCGCAGAGCTGGAGACCAGCCCGGTTAGCGCCGAGGAATCACAGCCGGCAGTGGAAGAAACGCCGGAGGTGTCATCTGAGGTCGCCGCAGTTGAAGTCGTTCAGGACGAACACGTCCCCGCCACAGAGGATACCAGCACCAACGGCGAGACCGCAGCGCAGTCTCCCGACAGCGATTGGTTGGCGCAGGACACCAGCGGTGATCCCAAAGCCTTGAAGCGCGGAACCGTGCTTGAAGGAACGATCACGGCGACATCGCCAACCGCCGTTCATGTCGATATCGGCCAGAAAACCGAAGGCATCATCCCCGGCCGTGAACTCGAACGTATGAACCGCGAAACGCTGGATATACTCAAGCCCGGCGCTGTGGTGACGGTCTACGTCGTGAATCCGCACGATCACAACGGCGATATCATCCTATCCATCAACCGGGCGCTGGAAGAGATCGACTGGCAGCGGGCGGAAGAATACCGCCAGAGCCAGGACGTCTACGAAAGCCATGTGGCGGGGTACAACAAGGGTGGTCTGATCGTTCGGTTTGGCCGGCTGCGCGGTTTCGTCCCGCAGAGCCAGATCAGCGTGGATCGCCGCCGCCTGATGGTTGGGGAAACGCCGGAAGAACGCTACGGCAAGATGGTCAACGAAGCCATCGCCGTCAAGGTCATGGAAGTGGATCGCGCCCGCAACCGCCTGATCCTCTCCGAGCGATCCGCGTCCCGCGAAAGCCGTGAGAGTCGCAAAGAGTCGCTCATCACGCGGCTCCAGGTCGGCGAAGTCCGCACCGGTCGCGTCGTCAGCCTGGTCGATTTCGGCGCCTTCGTCGATATTGGCGGGGCCGAGGGTCTGGTGCATCTGACCGAACTCTCCTGGAAGCATGTCACCCACCCGAAAGAGGTGCTGAAGGTCGGCCAGGAAGTCAAGGTCGAGGTCATCAGCGTCGATCCGGAAGCCAAGCGCATCGGCCTGAGCATGAAGCGTCAGGAAGCTGATCCCTGGGATACGGTGGCGATCAACTTCCAGGTCGGCCAGTTGGTGCAGGGCATCGTCACCAAGATGACCAAGTTCGGCGCTTTCGTGCGGCTGGTCGATGTCCCGGAGATCGAAGGTCTGGTGCATATCTCCGAACTTTCCGACCAGCGTGTGAATCACCCGCGCGAGGTGCTGAACGAAGATGAGACCGTCACGCTGCGGATCATCAAGATGGACATCAGCGAACGACGCCTCGGTCTGAGCCTGAAAAAGGTCAACTCGGCGGAGTATCTGGATATGGACTGGTTTGCCGGCGGCAGCGGCTGAGGCTGAGGTCGTAAGAACCGCTGTGATCGGCCAGTCTAATGCATAAGGATCATCAGGGGGACAGCCGCAAGGTGTGCCCCCTGTTTGTTTGGCGTTTGTCCGCGTTATCGGATTGTAAGGCTGTTCATCCTATACTTTTTATCTGCTCACAATCCGCGCATTGCGGGTGTACCGTTATAATGAGTAAAATGATCTGAAAGGGTCACTTCCTTCGTTCTTATTGATAGAGAGGGTGGCCTGGAGCCACAGGCTACGGAGGGAATCAAACCGTGCCGAACAACAAAATGGAGCGTTTCACTCAACGGGCGCGGCGTGTACTCAGCCTCGCGCAAGAAGAAGCCGAACGCTTACGCCACAACTACATCGGGACCGAGCATTTACTGTTAGGCTTGCTGCGTGAAGAGGGCGGCGTGGCCGGGCGTGTCCTGCGCGACCTCGGCCTGGAACAGCGCCGCGTCGAAGAACTGGTCGAGGAGATGACCCGCGCCTCTGCCCGGACATCCAATACCGCGGCGGAACTGTCGCCGGGAACCAAGCGGGTGCTGGAACTGGCCGTCGATGAAGCCCGCCGTATGGGGCATCACTACATCGGAACCGAGCATCTCCTGCTCGGTCTCGTGCGCCAGTCCGAAGGCGTCGCCATCGATGTCCTCAAGCGGCTGGGAATCAGCCCGGAAGAAGTCCGCCGCCAGACCCGCCGCGTCCTTCAGGAAAGCCCGGTGCAGTCCACCTCCACCGAGACCGAGAAGCAGCAGCGCGCCCCGCGTGATCCCCGTCAGGGCGATGGCAAGACCAAGACTCCGCTGGTCGATCAACTGGCGACCGACCTGACCGCCCTGGCCCAGGAAGGCAAGCTCGACCCGGTGGTCGGGCGCGAGACCGAAATCGAGCGCGTCATCCAGATTCTCAGCCGCCGCCGCAAGAACAACCCGGCGCTGATCGGCGAACCCGGTGTCGGCAAGACCGCCATCGTCGAAGGATTGGCGCAGCGTATCGTCAACGGCGAGACGCCCAAGCCCCTCCTGGGCAAGCGCGTCCTCCAGTTGGATGTCGGCTCGCTCGTGGCCGGGACCATGTATCGCGGCCAGTTCGAGGAACGCCTCAAGCGCGTCATCGAAGAACTGAAATCATCCGACAGCATTCTGTTCATCGACGAAGTGCATATGCTCGTCGGCGCGGGCAGCGCCGGCAGCAGCGTGGACGCGGCCAACATCCTCAAGCCGGCCCTGCCCGATCTCACCGACAAGAAGCTGCTGTTCTGGATGCGCGTGGTGACCTTCAGCTTCACCGTGCTGGTCACCCTCTACGCCATGGTGTCCGATGCCAGCATCTTCAAGATGGTGGAGA
>JAEUQZ010000510.1 GCA_016788965.1 Anaerolineae bacterium
CGAATGATATTGCCCACAGCTACTTTGCCGTAATCGGGACACTCCTCGTTTGGGCAAAAGCTCCCCACCGCCCCCAACTCGCTCATCTCATTCCCTCAACCTTTTTCGTCCATCATTCTACCAACTGTGTCAAGGGAGACTACCCAAAGGACGCAAAGGGCGCAAAGATAAAACAACCACAGAGGAATGCGGAGGGCGGTGGAGACACCCTCGTCAAGGGGCGGGCGGATGGATACACTTACGCCTATGACTGATAAACTCCTGATCGACACACGACCGGACGGGTTGACCGTCCTGTGCATCAACCGGCCCGAAGCGCATAATGCGCTCGATCTGGCGACGATGGCCGCGCTGGCCGATGCGATTGACGAATTGAGCGGCGACCCCAGCCGCCGGGCGGTGATCCTGACGGGCGCGGGAACCGAAGCCTTTTGCAGCGGGGCCGACCTGCTGGAATTCAGCCGCTATACGTCTGCCGAAGACGCCCGGATGATGATCGGGCTGATGGGCGAGGCGCTGCTGGCGCTGGAACGACTGCCGATCCCGGTAATCGGTGCGATCAACGGGTACGCGCTGGGCGGAGGCAGCGAGATCGCGCTGGCCTGCGATCTGCGATTCGCCGATGAGAACGTCCGCATGGGCTTCGTGCAGGCGCGGCTGGGCGTGACGCCCGGATGGGGCGCGGGACAGCGGTTGCTGCGGGTGGTGGGCTATGGCCGCGCGCTGGATCTGCTGCTGACGAGCCGGGTGCTGCACGCGCCGGAACTGCTCGGCCTGGGTTTGCTGAACCGGGTGGTCGAGGCGGGCACGGCGCTCGACCAGGCCATCCAGTATGCCCGGCACATCGCGGCGATGCCGCCGGAGGTCGTCCGCAGCATGAAGGCGCTGCTGCAAGCCGGGCTGAACCATCCGTATGAAGAGGGGCTGCGGATCGAAAGCGAGTTGTTCCCGCCGCTTTGGGCCGGGGAAGCGCACCAGCGGGCCGTCGAAGCCTTCCTCAACCGCGAACGGAACAAGTGAGCAACCCATGAGCTTTTATTCGACCATTGCCCGTTACTACGACGCTGAACACCAGGACAAGGTGGATGATCTGGCGCTGTACAGCGATCTGGCCGCCGAGTACGGCGATCCGGTGTTCGAGGTGGCCTGCGGAACCGGGCGGGTGATGTTCCACCTGGCGCAGAGCGGCTACACCGTCCACGGGATCGACATCGAACCGGCCATGCTCGACCGGGGACGGCGGCGATTGGAGGGGCAGCCGGCACTGAAGGAGCGGCTGAGCTTCATCCAGGGCGATATCGCCAGCTACCAGAGCAGCCAGCAGTACCCGCTGGTGATCTTCCCCTACAACGGGCTGATGCACTTCCACGAGCAGGCGCAGCAGATCGAGGTGCTGAAGCGGCTGCGGGCACTGACCGCGCCGGAGGGTTTGCTGGTGCTCGACCTGCCCAACCCGGCGGATATGTTCGGGTCGCAGGACACGGACGCGCTGCTATTCGAGAAGACTTTCCTGGAACCGGAGAGCGGGCATCTGGTGATGCAGTATTCGGTGAGCCAGCTTGACCGCACCGAGCAGATCATCCATGTGCAGTGGATTTACGACGAGATCACGGGGGACGGGATCGTCAAGCGGACGGTCGCGCCGGTGGTCTTCCGCTATTTCTTCGCGGCGGAAATCCGGCTGCTGCTCCAGGTGGCCGGGTTCGCAGTGGAGGCGATCTACGGCAGCACGGAGTACGATCCCTACGATGACTCGTGCGAGCGGATGATCGTGGTGGCGCGGCCGCGGTAGGAACCGGAAATTGAACCGCAAAGACGCCAAGATAATTCAACCACAGAGACACAGAGGGCACAGAGGAATACAGAGAAGAAGACCATTACTCAGACGATGGGTGGTGGTGCTGGTCGCGGTGGCGGTGGTCGGGGCGTGCGAGGTGGTGCTGCCACCGGAGACGGCCACGCCCAATCCGTTCAGCGGGCCGACGATTGAAGCCAGCCCGACGCTGTTCCCTCTGCCCCCGACGAATGTGTCCTTCGACGAAGAAGTCTATGAGGGTGTGAACGACCCGACGGCCGCTGCTTTGGCTCCGGGAGCGGCGCTGCCCCCGATGGCCGTGGGGACGCCGGCCCCGCGCGATTCGGGGCAGGCTGTGCAGATCACCGCGCTGGACGGGAGCCTGCTGGTCGGGCTGCTGTACCAGACGCCGGATCAGGTGCGGCTGCCGGGGGTGTTGCTGCTGGGGCCGGAGGGAGCCGATTGGGGCGATTTCCCGTCCCGGCTGTACCTTTCCGGCTTCACGGTGCTGGTGATGCCGCTGCGGGGAACCGAGGCGCTGCTGGACTTCCCGGCGATGATCCAATCGCTGAGCAGCGGGCTGGCTGATCCCGCGGCGTTGGCGGTGATCGGGACGGAGCGGGGGGCGGATATCGCGCTGCTGGGCTGCGCGGGGGAGCCGCTGTGTGATACGGCGGTGCTGCTGAGTCCCTCGGAGGATGGGGCGCTGGTGAACGCGATGGCCGCATTCAATCCACGGCCGCTGATGCTGGCCGCGAGCGGGGATGATCCGGTTTCGTTCCCGGCAGCGCAGGCGCTCCAGGGGGCGGCGAGGGGAGAGGTGCTGTTCCAGCCGTTCGAGAGCGCGGGGCGCGGGCTGGAGATGCTGGCGCGGCGGCCTGATCTGGGCGATCTGATGATCGCGTGGCTGAAGCGGCAGTTGAGTTGAGGGGGAGAAGAAGTTTGTAGTTAATAGTTTATAGTTGATAGTTGATAGAAAAAGCTGATAGCTATTAGCTCATCGATTATAGCCATACAAGGTGGATCGAGACTTGTCGCAAATGTCGTCAGTGTCGGTGAAGCTGATAGCCTTTAGCTTGTAGCTGATAGCCAGAGAACACGAAAAGTCCGAAAAGTCGTCCATGCCGTCCGGCGATTGTTGCGGCAATTGCGGCAGTTGCGGAACGGTAAATTCCGTGCCAGAGGGTGGCGGTGAAACAGGCGTAAGACTGACATTTGCTGACATCTCGTCACGCTCTGGGCTGATCCCCACGGGAAGAAGCCCCGGTTTTGTGGCGGAAATGGCGGCAATGCCTGACACGCCACCCACGCCGAAAATCACAATCCTGATTCTAACCGCAGAGACGCAGAGGACGCAGAGAAATACGGAGGGGGTGGGGCATTAAAAGCTACCCTTGAGAAGGGCTGGGCGGTGTCCGTTAT
>JAEUQZ010000511.1 GCA_016788965.1 Anaerolineae bacterium
CAGCACGGTGATGGTATCGCAGATTTCCAGCACCTCTTTGAGCTTGTGGCTGATGAAAATGATGCTGACCCCCCGCGCGATCAACGTCCGCATGATGCCGAACAGCCCCTCGGTTTCCTGCGGCGTCAGCACCGCCGACGGTTCGTCCAGGATCAGGATATCGCACTTGCGGTACAGCGCCTTGATGATCTCGACGCGCTGCTGCACGCCCACCGAGAGGTCCTGCACCATCGCATCGGGATCGACTTCCAGCCCGTACTGCTGTGAAATCTCCATGATGCGGGCGCGGGCGGCCCGGCGGTTCAGGAACGGCCCCGATACTGCCTCGTTGCCCAGCATGATGTTGTCGGTCACGCTCAGCACCGGAACCAACTGGAAGTGCTGGTGTACCATGCCGATGCCCAGCGCGATGGCATCATTCGGATTGCGGATAGTGGCCGCTTTGCCATTGACCAGGATTTCGCCTTCGTCGGGGTTATACAGACCATAGATCAGGTTCATCAGGGTGCTTTTGCCGGCGCCGTTTTCGCCGAGCAGCCCCAGGACCTGCCCTTTTCGGAGCGTCAGATTGATGTGATCGTTTGCCAGCACGCCGGGGAACCGTTTGGTCAATCCGCGCACTTCGAGTACAACTGGAGGGGAGTCTGCCATGCCAGCCTCACTGATGATGGGTACGCTGTGCTGACTGGTGAGTATAACCTCATTCGGAACGCTTGGCGAAGGAAGATAAGGGCGTATTTCACTTTAGGGGCGTCCCTGCTCAGGCAGGCATGGTAGGGACGGGCTTCTGCCCGTCCGCCTGCCACGAGCCTTCCACCAATCTGAAATGCGCCCGAAGATAACTCTGGCGTGATCGGCGGCCAACCGGGTACAGTCATGGCCGCGCCGCGAAATCCTCATGGAGCAAATCCGTGCCTTCAATCGACGAACAGGCCCTCCTCCGCCAGCGTACCCTGGAAACTGGCCTGCGCCTCATGGCCGAGCGCGGCTATGCCGCCGTGACCGTCGAGCAGATGGCCGCGGCGGCCGGCCTCCCGGTCGAGACCTTCCAACAGTTCTTCTCCGGCAAAGAGATGCTGGTCATGGCGCTCTACCAACAGCTTGCCGCCGAGACGCTGGTTGGCTGCGAGGCGCTCCCGCCGGGGACGGTCGCTGCCCGCTTTCACCACGTCATGCGTTCCAAACTCGACCAGTTTGCCCCACACCGCGAGCCGCTGGCCGGCTTGTTCGGCGCGGCCATGAGTCCCCATGTCGAGTTGGGCATCCTCGGCACGCACGGCACGAGCGCCCACGATCCCATGCGTCAGGCATTCTTGGCCGTCGTCACCGGAGCATCCGACGCCCCCAAAGACCAGCAGATTCAGCAGATCGCCACGCTGCTCTACGCCGCGTACTTGGCCGTCGTACTGTTCTGGCTCTACGACCGCACAACCGCCAGCCGCGCCAGTGCCTATCTCCTCGATTTCATGCGCGACGGCCTGGGGTTGGCTCGTGGCGCGATGATCCTGCCCCCCGTCGCCAACACCATCGCCCGGCTCGCCTCCGTGTTTGAAGCGGTTTTCGGCAAGACTTCTGAATCAGACGGCCTCTCGCCATGACGCGGATCGTCAGAGTATAATACGCCGCCACGAACCAGGGCACATCCCAAGACGAGGAAGCTATGTCTCAAAGTCGTTTGCAAGAACTGCGCGCGCAGGTCGATGTCATCAACCTGCAAATTCTGGAACTGCTCAATAAACGCGCCACCATCGCCTCCGAAATCGGCAAGGTGCAGCAGCAGATGGGCACGTCGTTTTACGACCCCCAGCGTGAGTCCTTCATGCTCACCATGCTCGAACAGAACAACAAAGGGCCGTTCAGCAACGAAACCATCAAGGCCCTCTTCCGTGAAATCTTCCGCGCGACCATGGCTCTCGAAGAAAAAGAGGCCAAAGCCAAGATTCTCGTCCAGCGCAAGTCGCCCGATCAGGCCACCGTCATCACCCTCCCCGACGGCGAAACCCAGATTGGCGGCGGCAAGTTCCAGGTGATCTCCGGCCCCTGCGCCGTCGAGAGCATGGAGCAGATGGATGAGACCGCCGCCGCCCTGGTGACGCGCGGAGTCAAAATCCTGCGCGGCATGGTCTTCAAACCCCGCACCTCGCCCTATGACTACCAGGGCATGGGCGAACCGGGTCTGAAGATCGCCCGGCAGGTCGCCAATAAGTACGGCATGTTCATCACCAGCGAGATCATGGACGCCAGCCAGATTGCCATGATGTCCGATTATGTGGACATCTTCTGGGTTGGAGCGCGCAATATGCAGAACAGCTTCCTGCTCAAGTCGCTCGGACAGGTGCGCCAGCCGGTCATCCTCAAGCGCGGTCTGGCCGCCACCCTGGAAGAATTCCTCTATGCCGCCGAATACATCGTCAGCAGTGGCAACCCCAACGTCGTCCTCATCGAGCGCGGCATCCGCACCTTTGAGAAGTGGACGCGCAACACCCTCGATATCGGCGGCGTGGCTGTCCTCAAGCTCGAATCGCACCTGCCCGTCGTCGTCGATATTTCGCACTCCGCCGGCCGCCGTGACATCGCCATCCCGTTGGCGCGGGTCGCTAAAGCCAGCGGCGCCGATGGTGTGATGGTCGAAGTCCATCCCAACCCGCCCGTAGCCATGAGTGATGCCAAACAGCAGTTGTACATCCAGCAGTTCCACGACATGATGGATGCCATCGAACGAGTCAGCCTTGAAGCCGAACCGGTTCGCTGAAGCATCGCCGAATCCATCGATGGGTGAAAGAGCGCAGCCGCCTGCGCTCTTCTTGTTTCAGGATCGTCTGATATGCGTTTCATCGGCAAGCAGTTGGGACTTGGACGCAAACCGGCCCGTGAGTCATCACCTGCCGCGCCCTCGCTGACCGATCTGTGCGCCCAGTACAACATCCGCATCCGCCGCCAGCAGCGCGTCAGCCTGATGATGCGTCCGGTTCCCGGCGGCTTTGAGGTCTATATCCCCCGCTGGATGAAGCCGGCTCATCCCCAGGTGTCCGCTTTCGTGTGGGAGGGCGTCCAGAAATTCGGCGGGCAGGCCCCACCGCTTCCACCGGAACAGACCTCTCGTGATCAGATCGTCAAGATGGTTGCCCAATGGGCGCAGCGCATGGGCGTGCAGCCCAAGCGCGTCACCTTCCGCGAGATGCGCCGCAAGTGGGGATCATGCTCCAGCCGCGAGAAC
>JAEUQZ010000512.1 GCA_016788965.1 Anaerolineae bacterium
TTTTTCTATCAACTATAAACTATCACCTATGAACTTCTGCCACAAAAGCATTGCCACCTTAACTAAATGGGTTATGTTTCTCAACTTTTAATTTAGCTTACTCGTTGAGTCGGATTCGCGGATTGAGCAGTACATACAGGATATCCGCGCTGAGGTTCGCCAACGCGAAGAAAAACACCGTCACCATCGTGATCGACTGAAGCAGGAACAGGTTCTTCTGCTTCACCGCTTCCACCAGCAGCGCACCCAATCCCGGATAGTTATAGACGTTTTCGATCACCACCAGCCCACCGATCAGCCACCCGAAGCTGATCGCAATCACCGTGATCGTCGGTAGCAGAGCATTCCGCAGCACATGTTTGACCACCACCGTTCGCCGTGGAAGTCCCTTTAGGGTAGCCATGCGAACATACGGCTTCCGCAGTTCATCGATCACCCCCGCCCGCGTCAGCCGGGCCACGTAACCCAGCAGCACGAACATGGCCGTGAGCGAAGGAAGGATCAACTGCCTCACCCAATCGACCAGATCGGCCTCCGGTACAGCCGAGGTCGCGGGCAGCCCCAGACTTCGCGCCCCCAGCGCGATCCCGTTGATGAGGATCAACCCGGTCACGAACTCCGGCAGCCCCACCACCGAAAGAGTAAGGATCGAAATCAGGCTGTCCACCCAGGTATTTTCTTTCAAAGCGGCCAGTACCCCCAGCCCTATCGAGAGGGGAACACTGATGACCAGAGTCATCACAGCCAACCGCATCGAGTTCCCCAACCGCTCCAGAACCAGCGGTCGCACAGGTTGGTTGGCCCCGGTGAATGAACGTCCCCAATCCCCGGTCACGAACCCGCCGAGCCAACGGAGGTACTGTTGGGGCGCAGGATCATTCAGCCCGAACTCCTCCCGAAGTCCTTCCAGGGCTTCCGGCGAGGCATCCCGCCCCAGAATCAACCGGGCAATATCCCCCGGAACCAACTGCGTCAGCGCAAAGATGAGGATCGAGGTCAGCAGCATCGTCACCAACAGCAGCCCCACGCGGCGCAGAATGTACTGGGTCATGCTTCAACATCCACCGATGCGGTCTGCATCTGGATCAGCTCATCAATCGGGATATGGCACCGAATTCGATGCCCCTCCCCTGCATCGCGCCACGGTGGCTCCTCCTGCTCGCAGATGGCTCCCAGCTTGCGCGGGCATCGCCCCGCGAACCGGCATCCATGCCTCTCGCTGAAAGCTTGAGGAGCGTCCATCGGAAGATGTACAGTCTGTGTTCGCTTATCCGGGTCAACCTCTGGGATCGCCAGAATCAGCGCTTCGGTGTATGGATGCCAGGGGGGATGGAAGACCTGCTCGGAATCCCCCTCCTCCACCACTTGCCCCTGGTACATCACGCACAGCCAATCGGCGAGGTAACTCACCGCCCGCAGATCATGAGAGATGAAGATATACGACGCACCCTTCTCCGCACGCAAATCCTTGAGCAGGTTCAGGATCACCGCCTGCACCGAAACATCCAGCGCCGAAGTCGGCTCATCAGCGAGCACCAGAGCCGGTTCACCCGCGAATGCCCGTGCAATCGCCACCCTCTGCCTCTCACCGCCGCTCAATTCCGCTGGAAAGCGGCTCGCGTATTCCGCAGGCAGCCGAACCGATTCCAGCAACCGTATTACGGACTGCTGGATATCTGCTTCCGACAATCCATTGCGATTCAGCAGCCGCAGCGTTCGAGACAGCGTATCCCCAACGCTTCGATAAGGGTTCAGCGTATCGTTCGGATTCTGGAAAACCATCTGAAGGTTGCGCCGCACCTCGATCCCGCGCTCACGCAGGCGGTTCGAGATCGGCAGGCTCAGAAGCTCCATCTCGCCCGTGTCAGCCGTTTCCAGCCCAACGATGCATCGAGCCAGCGAGGTTTTTCCGCTGCCGCTCTCTCCAACCAGCCCCAGCGTCGAACGCTCCCGCACTCGAATGGAAACATCATCGACCGCCTGGACGGTCGAAGTATCTCGCATTCGCTTCCACATACCACCCTGACCATATCGTTTGCTCACGCCACGAGCCTCCAGCACCCATTCGCCCGAAGCAGCCTGCGCGAGGGCTAAAGGCTCTTCCATCGGCTTCAGATCAAGGAGATTGGGGGCAGCGTCGATCTCGCGCCAACGATGACACTTCACCGCATAGCCTTCGTCTGTGGTCTCCAAAGATGGTTTTTCCGCATGGCAGCGCTCCAGCGCGATTGGACACCGCGGAGCAAAGACACAGCCAGTGGGGCGCTGATCCAGTGAAGGAGCAGCCCCATCAATGACGGGAAGGCGTGTTTCCTGCCCTGGCAGTGGGCGCGGAAGGCTTGCCAGCAGCCCAGTCGAATAAGGGTGGATCGGTCGCCGGAAAAGATCGCGCACTGGGACAGTTGCCATCACTTCGCCCGCGTACAGGATCGTCACCCGGTCGCACATCTGCGCGATGACCCCCAGATTGTGCGACACATACAGGGCGGATGCCCCTTCCTCACGGATCAACTCGCGGAACAAGTCCAGGATCACCGCCTCAGTGGTCACATCCAGTGCGGTCGTCGGTTCATCCAGGATCAGAAGTCGTGGGCGTGTGCTGAGCGCCATCGCAATCGTCACGCGCTGCTGCATACCCCCACTCAGTTGATGCGGGTATTTCTGCGCCACTACCTGTGGATTGTCGATCCGCACCCGCCCCAACATCTCGACTGCCTGCTTCCACGCATCCTTTCTGGCAAGACGCAGATGCGTCCGCAAGCCTTCAGCAATCTGTTCACCCACCTTGTATGAAGGGTTGAGAGACGCCAGCGGGTCTTGAGGAACGAGGGCGACCAATCCTCCCCACACCTGCTGCATGGCTTCACGCGGTCTTGCAAACAGGCTCTCTCCACCAAGTCGCACATTCCCGGATGAAACCCGCGCGTTGCTCGCCAGAAACCCCATCATTGCCAATGCCAAAGTGGATTTCCCGCTGCCACTTTCGCCAACCAGTCCGTGTATTTCACCGGGTGCAATCGTCAGTACCACGTCACGCAGCACATTCACCCAAGCTGAGTTCAGGCGATAGTCTAGCGAGAGGTGATCTACTTCGAGAGTGAATGTCCGTTCCATACCGTCTCAGTATCGTCTATTTATGAATTTTCCGTAAAGCCTTAAGGAA
>JAEUQZ010000513.1 GCA_016788965.1 Anaerolineae bacterium
GGGCATCTTCAGTCTTAGGCGTGCGCCCACCCGCCAGCGCCCGTACCACATCGCCATGAACCCCTGGCAGATACACGAAGTCAAGCAGTGCGTCCGGCGCGGTCTCTTTGCCCGCTTTGAGCGCCTCTTCGACCTCGGCCACTGCCCCGCCAATCAGCACCAGGAATCGCCCCGGCTGCACCGTCCCGGCATACACCCGGTCCAGCGTCGCCCGCTTCACCATCGCGTCGCCCGCTTGAATCCCCGCCGCGATGCTCGTGAATTCCAGCAGCGCCAGCGCTGGTTCAATCGTGACCGTCTTCTTCCCGGCCCGCCCCTTAGCCAAAATCACCCGCTCCTAACCGCCAACCCTTATGCCTCTGCGGTGGACTTTCTCTTCTTTGCGCCCTTCGCATTTCCCTTGAAACTAAAACCGCATTCACTCTGTACACTGCACCCCAGCCCGCTTGAGCGGGCTTTACCACTTTGCCGGATGCTTGAGCATCCGGCGTCGCCCGGCCTATTTTCATCCCTTTGTGTCGTAATTCCCTTTCATGGACAGTTGCTCTGAAAATCCCCAACTTCTCCGAATGATCTTGGCACTCTTGGCGTCTTGGCGATTCAATTCGTATTGGGATTTTCGTCGTGGGGTGTGATGCTATTTCATAGGGACTTTGCGGTCAAAAATCCTCCGCATTTCCGTGCGCCTCACTGGAAGGAATTTGCCTTTGGTCTTCCCTAACCCCTAATCCCCAACCCCTAATCCCTACACAATCCGGAAGCTGTCCTTCAACGTACACCGCCGCAAACGGCTGAAGCTCCGGCAGGTCGTCATGCCTTCGCCCGTCGGGCTGGCAATCGTGAACGACGTATACCCTTCCCCGCCCCAACCCAACCCGGCCAGATTCGGCGCATTCTTCACGAAGATCGAGCAGTCCATCGCCCGCGCCATCGCGCTCAGGTGGTCGATGTTCTTGCTGTGCATCACCGCCGTGTGCCGGAACCCATGCTCCGAGCGCACCGCCAGGTCAATCGCCGAGTCCACATCCGGCATCGGCACGACTGGCATGATCGGCATCATCTGTTCCGACCACACCAGTTGGTGATCCGGCTCGACCACGGCCACCACCTGCCGCACTTCGCTGCCCACGTTGATTCCCAGTTCTTTCAGCAGCACGCTGGCATTCTGCCCGATGAATTCTTTGTTCATCACGCCCGGTTTGCCCGGCCCGCGATCTTCCTCGAAGATCGCCTTCATCAGCCGCCGGAGCTGCCACGATGTGATCAGATACCCACCATGCCGGGTCATGGCCTCGACCAGTTCATTCGCCACTCGTTCCACCACGATACAGGTCTTCTCCGTGGTGCAGACCAGGTTGTTGTCGAAGCTGCCACCCCGCACCACATCGCGCCCGGCCTGTTCCAGATCGGCCGTCTCATCCACCACCACCGGCGGATTGCCTGGCCCCGCGCAGACCGCTCGCTTGCCGCTCTTCATCGCCTGTCGCACCACGCCGATTCCCCCGGTGACGACCAGCAGCCGCACATCCCGGTGGATCATCAACGCCTGTGCCGACTCGATGGTCGGTTCCAGCGTACACGTCAGCAGATTGGCTGGCCCGCCTGCGCTCTGGATCGCTTCGTTGAGCAGTTGAATCGTGTAGGCGCTGCACTGCTTCGCATTCGGATGCGCGTTGAACACCACCGCATTCCCCGCGCTCACCATGCTGATGCTGTTATTGATGATCGTGCTGGTCGGGTTCGTCGTCGGCGCGATGGCCGCGATGATGCCGTAGGGCGCATACTCCGTCAGCGTCAGCCCATCGTCGCCTGTCCACACCGACGGCTCCAGATACTCCGGCCCCGGCGTTTTCGCCGCGACCAGCAGGTTCTTCTGTACCTTGTCTTCGGCTCGCCCCATCCCGGTTTCTTCAACGGCGAACTGCGCCAGCACCTGGGCATGTTCCCGCGTTGTAGCGCGCATCGCCGCCACCATCCGCTTCCGCAGATCAAGCGGCATCTCCCGCAGTTGCTGGAACGCCGCTCCTGCCGCTCGCACCGCGCTGTCCGGATCGGGGAACAATCCGTCCCCCGCCTGCGGATGGATCGGGATCGACTTGAACGGAGCCATCGGCGCTGCGCTGCTGGCTTCCGCTTCACCCAGTTCGCGCATCACATTGCCGATGATCCGGCTGATCTGGGCATCATTCATCATTTGTTCGTCGGCCATGACGGTTATCCTTCAGGCAGTGTCAGGTTGAGTCCGGGGATCGTCAGAATGAACTCGGTCAGCGGGGGGGCAGGCTGGCTCTTGATCTCCAAACTGCCCTGATGCGCCTTCAGCACGGCGCTCACGAACGGCAGTCCCATCCCCACGCTGGTGCGGCTCCCCGCCTGCCGTTGATTCCAATGTGGGGCGCGGCTGGCAACCTTGCCCAGCAGTTCAGTCGAAAACGGCCTGCCCGTGTCGCTGAACCTGAACATGAGGCGGTTTTCCTCGCGCCGTGCTTCGACGCGGATGCGGTCGCCCTTCACCGTAAATTTCATGATGTTGTCCAGGATCGCACTGAAGACCCGCTGAAACAGCTCGATCTCCACCTCGGCCACCAGTCCCGCGCCGCTCGGAATATCCACCTCGAGCTGCACTTTCTTGGTCTCTACCACGAACGCCTCTTCATCCAGGCATTTTCGCAGCAGCAGCCCCATATCGACCGGTTCCAGCTTGAGTTCGTACTGATCCATCTCGAACCGTGCCAGATCGAGCAGATCGAACAACATGTTGCGTTCTCGCCGTGCCGCCGCCAGTGCTCCTTTCAGAAAATACTGAACCGTGGCCTTCTCGACATCGCTGTCGATCAACCCGATCAGCATGTCCAGGGTGCTGATGACGGTGGCAATCGGGCTGTTCAGGTCATGACCCAGCAGGTCGGTCGTCCCAACGATGTCTTCTTCGGTCTGACCCAACAGATGTCCTGTACTGGCCGGCAGGTTGTTCATGAATTCAGCGCCTCGGCGCGATGGGATTGCGATGAATGGCTGTGGATTGGATCACGTCCCCACCAGCTTCAGGACTTCGTACACCATGACCATTTCGCTCCGGCCTTTGACACTCCGCTGCCCGACCGCCTCAGTGCGAACCTGGTTCTGGAGCTTATCCTGC
>JAEUQZ010000514.1 GCA_016788965.1 Anaerolineae bacterium
CCCGCTACGGCCTGCCCTACATGCTGGCAACGGATGTGCGGCTGGCGGCCTATGGCGAGCTGGTCTGGGGCGTGGGGCGCGGGCTGCATCACTTCTGCTGGGTCACGATTGGCACAGGCTACGGCGGGCATCTCGTCCTGGATGGCAAGCTGTTCGGCGGCATTCACGGCTTCGCGGGCAACTTCGGGCATATCCCGCTCGGCCTGCCCGACGGACGGCTGTGCGGCTGCGGGCTGGTCGGCTGCGTGGAGACCTATGTGGCCGGGCCAGCGATTGCCCGGTTTGGGCAGGCGGCCGCCGACAGCGGCGAAAGTCCGCTGCTGCGAGACTGGGCGCAGGGCGGCCCAGTCAGCGCCGAGATGGTTTTCCGGGCGGAAGCGGCCGGCGACCCAGCAGCCGCGACGATTATCACCACGATGATCGAGCGGGTGGCACGCAATCTGGCCGGGGTGGTGACGCTGCTCGACCTGGAGATGCTGGTCTTCGGCGGCGGAGTCGTCAAAGCCTCGCCCACGCTGCTTCCGCGCATCGACGCCCGCATCCGCGCCAACCTGATGACCGATGCAGCCCGGCGCGATCTGAAGGTGTGCATCGAGAGCTTTCCTAATTCGGCTTTGTTCGGCGCGGCAGCCTACGCCTTTATGAAGGCGGGTGTGCCGCTGGAAGATGGGGAGGCGGCATGAGCGAACGCAGCGACATGACCGCCATCCTTGTCCAGGTGGCGCGTCTCTACTATCTGGAAGGGCTGTCGCAGCTTCAGATCGCCGAGCGGCTGAGGGTCTCGCGCTCGCTGATCGCGTTGTACCTTCAAAGGGCACGTGAGCAGGGCATCGTCCGCATCGAGATCGTCAACCCGCAGGATACGGTGGTGGAGCTGGCGCTGGAACTGGTCGAGCGCACAGGCATCAAGCACATCACCGTCGTACCGAGCAGCTTCATGTCGCAGTCCAACGCGCTGACCGCCCATGCGCTGGCTTCTACAGCCGCTCATCTGCTGAAGACCTGCCTTCAGGATGGCGATGTCCTCGGCATCGGCTGGGGGCGGACGATGGCGCAGGTCACGGCGCTGCTGCCCCCGTCCCGCTTTCGTGATCTGGTGGTTGTGCCGCTGCTGGGAGAAACGACCGTCATCAACTCATTTACTCAGGCTAACCAGATGGTGCTTCAGGTGGCGCAGGCTTTCGGGGCGCAGCCGTATTTCCTGCTGGCTCCGCTGCTGGTGGGGACGCGCAAGCTGCGCGATGCGCTGATGGAAGACGAAGTCGTCCACCAGGCGACGGGTTATTGGGACAAGCTGGATGTAGTCTGTTACGGCATCGGCGTCGTCCCGCCCACGCCGGGCATGATCGTCTACATCGGAGCCGATCACCTACCGAAGCTGGAAGAACGCGGCGCGGTCGGTGACATCTGCGCCCGCTACTTCGACCCGCGCGGCCAGTGGATTCCGACCGGGCTGGATGACCGTATGATCGCCGTGACGACTGAGCAGCTTCGGCGTGCCCGGCGGTCGATGGGCGTCGCCTGGGGGGTCGAGAAGGCGCAGACGGTTCACGCGGCCATTCTCACCGGAATCATGACCGACCTGATAATCGACGAAGACCTGGCGAAGGCGCTGCTGGCGTTCATGAGCCTGCCCACAAATGGTTAGTTGAAGAGAGGCTTCTTGATGGACTTAAAAGATAAAGTGGTGCTGGTGACGGGGGCGGCGCGGGGCATCGGCCATGCCGTGGCACTGCGAATGGCGCAGGAAGGTGCTCGCGTGGCGATGGCCGTCCGCAGCATCGAAGCCGCCAGCGGGGCGATTGCGCGGGTCAAAGCGGTGAACAGCGCCGTCTTCCCGGTCGAGGTAGACCTGACCATCGGCGCGCGCGTCGAAAAGATGGTAGCCGAGGTACTGGCGCAGTACGGGACCATCGATGTATTAGTCAACTGCGCCTTCTGGGGGCCGCCCGCCAGCCTGGAAGCCACCACCGAAGACTTCTGGGATAAAACGATTGATTCCACGCTCAAGAGCGTTTACCTGTGCGCCAGGGCAGTCGCGCCGACCTTCCAGGCCAAATGCGCTGGGCGCATCGTCACCATCGGCTCGCTGGCGGGCAAGATCGGCGAGGACAACCGCACGGCCTACTGCGCGGCCAAGTGGGGCGTCGAAGGGCTGACGGCCGCGCTGCGGATCGAAATGGCGAAGTACGACGTGCATGTGCATCTGATTTCGCCAGCGGCGACGGCCACACCCTTCTGGACGACCAACAACGTCGCGCTGGAGGGGCAGGTATTGGAGCGGATGATCCCGGCGGAGACCATCGCCGAGGCGGTGGTCTGGGTGCTGAAACAGCCCGATCAGGTGATTATCCCGGATGTTCCGGTTTACAACTTCCGCAACCCGTTCGAGGGGAAATCGTCCCCATTCGCGGACGGGTGATGGTCTTTGACATTTTCCATTGGCAAAGGTATTCTCTGGTATGCCGCATACCGGAAAGGAGGCCCCCTCATACGAGTTCCACAGCAGCCGATTCCATCTGGAAACGATCCGTCTTGAACTTTTGTAATTGAAGGAAAAGATGATGAAAAGAGCGTTCCCGATCTTCCTGGTATGTTTCCTCCTTCTCTCCATTTCCCTGCCCATGGCCGCGCTCGCCCAGAGTTCGGTCGTCATCGGTTACGGCGCTCCTGAACTGAGTGGTGGTCAGGGCGTCATCATGCAGAGCGTCCTCAACGGCGCGGCCGGCAAGGGTTGGGAAGTCATCACCGCCAATGCCAACTTCGATGCCGAGACCCAGGCCAACCAGATCGACAACTTCATCGCCCAGGGTGTTTCGGCCATTGTCGTCGTCCCGGTGGATAGCCAGGCGATCTGCTCGTCGGTGCAGCGTGCAACTGACGCGGGCATTCCGTTCTACACGGTGGACCGCGCCCCGATTGGCTGCGAAATCAACATGACCGTCCAGTCGGACAACTACCTCGCCGGGAAGCAGGCTGCCGAAGCGATGGTGGCGCTGCTGACCGAGAAGTACGGCGAAGCGAAGGGCACAGTCCTCGAACTCCAGGGCGACCTGGGTCAGAACGTGGCGCAGCTTCGCGGGGGCGGCTTCAACGATGTGATGGCGAACTATCCCAACATCACTATCGTCC
>JAEUQZ010000515.1 GCA_016788965.1 Anaerolineae bacterium
GAACGCCCTTCAGCCCCGCCAGGATGATGAGGACGAAGAACGGCGTCCACTGCCAGATATCGACCAGCAGCACCGCGAACAGCGCATACCTCCCGCTGCCGCCCAATAACGGCTCCGATTTCTCCAGCAGTCCGGTCGAGTAGGTGAAATACGACAGCACGCCGAACTCTGAGTGTTGCAGCAGGCGGAACATCAGCCCGGCCACCGCCGGAGCCGTCACCATCGGCAGGATGATGAGCGTCTGCATCAGGCCAGACCCCCACGGCTTGGCATCCAGCAGCAGCGCGATCAGCATCCCCAGGATTAGTTGAACGATCAGCGCAATAGCGACATACTGAAGCGTCACCCCCAGCGCAGTCAGGAAGCGCGGATCATCCGTCAGCAGTTTGATCCAATTCCGAAATTCCAGGAACACCCACTCGCGGCGGCTGCTGCTGAATTCGTGGAGGCTGGTCACCAGATTGAAAATCAACGGGAAAATGCTGTACAGCGCGAGGAAAACGACAGCCGGGGCCAGCCAGAACAGCGGGTTGTCCCCAGACCAGAACCGTTTGCGCGGCTTTTCCGCATCCACGGGAACCACTTGACGGCGGGGCAGTGCGAAACGGGCCATGCGCCCATGCCTCCAGGAACAACGCTAAAACAAGAGACTCTTCACATGAAGAGATTGTTGAAAGTTTTCACAAACGTGCAAACTCTGCACTGATGTGAAGAATATATTGCGTTTTAGAGAGCCTGTCAAGTCAACCCGCGTCATCGTCAGGATGAGTGTTTGGAGAGAAAAACCAGCCTCATGACCATCTCAGACCGTTGCTTGACAACCATCGGAGGCTACCTTAGAATCCTGTAAAATGTGACCGCTATTCACATTTGTGCAACCAAATACAATCGATTCATCAAGGCAAAGAGGCGGCGACATGGCGATCATCGCGATAGTTGGCGCGGGTGTGATGGGCACAGCCATCACCTTCCCGGTAGCGGATAACGGTCATGAGGTGCGCCTCGTCGGGACGCATCTCGACGATGACATCATCCTGAGCTGCCTTGAGCGACGCATTCATCCCCGCCTGCGCCGTTCCATCCATGAACGTGTCCAGCCTTTCTACCACACCGATATTCCCACAGCCGTCGCCGGCGCGGATGTCGTCCTGCTCGGTGTGAATTCGCGCGGCGTCCACTGGGTCGCCGAGGCCGTCGGCCCCTACCTGGAGCCAGGCCAGATCGTCATGATGATTACCAAAGGGCTGGAAAGCAGCCCCGACGGCCGCCTCCAGATTCTGCCGGATGTCATCCGCGAGAATCTCCCCGCCGCCATCCGCGACCAGGTGCATTATGCCGCCGTTGGTGGGCCGTCCATCGCTGGCGAACTGGCCGCCCGCCGCCACACCAGCGTCGTCTTCGTCTCCCGCGAGGTCGAGGTCGCTGAGCGGCTTCGATCTCTCTTCTCCACCCCCTACTACCATATCTGGACTTCGACCGACATCATCGGCGTCGAAGTCTGCGTGGCGATGAAGAATCCCTACGCTCTGGCCGTCGGACTGGCCGCAGGCGTCCTCGAACGCCAGTCCCCCGATGTCGCCAACGCCCACATGCACAACTACGCTGCCGCCATCTTCGCCCAGGGGTTGGCCGAAACCGCCATCCTCGTCGAAAAGCTCGGCGGCGGGCGCGAGACCGTCTTCAGTCTCCCCGGCGCGGGTGATCTCTACGTGACCACCCAGGGCGGCCGCAACTCGCGCATGGGCCGCTTGCTCGGCAAAGGCATGGCCTACAGCGATGCCGTCGAAGAGATGCCCGGCGAAACCATCGAGGGCGTCGATGCTGTGGTCTCCGTCATGCCCGCCGTCGAAGCCATGATCCAGCGCGGCGAAATCGCGCCCGACGCGCTGCCGCTCCTGCGGGAACTGCACCGCATTGTCACCCGCAATGCCCAGATCGAGTTCGATTTCAACAGCTTTTTCAGCAGGCTGCCCTTCAATCCGCCTCCGGCGGGTCAATAACGTGAATCACGCGACGGGCCGCCTTTCTGGGTTGTTCTGCCCGCCGCCCAAGTAGAGGTCAACGCACTTTATGGACACACCCTTTCAGATCACCCCCGAAGTCGTCCGGCGCTACCACGATGTCATTGAATCGTTAGGGCCGGAAGTCCTCAAGCAGATGCTCCAGGACATGCACACCATCCGCGCCTTCGAGGAACGCGCCGAGCAGCTTTACGCCCTCGGCAAAGTCCACGGCACGATGCACCTGTCCATCGGCCAGGAGGCCACCGCCGTCGGCGCCTCCAACGCCCTCAGAGACGGTGACTACCTGCTCAACCACCATCGCGGTCACGGTCACTGCTTTGCCTGGGGATCGGATGTCAACCGCATGATGGCCGAGTTCATGGGCAAAGAAGCCGGCTACTGTCGCGGACGCGGCGGCAGTATGCACATCGCTGACATTGAGTCCAATAACCTCGGCGCCAACGGCATCGTCGCCGGCGGCGTCCCCATTGCCATCGGCGTCGGCCTCAGCATCAAGATGCGGAAGACCGATCAGGTCTGCCTGGTCATCTTCGGTGATGGAGCCGCCAACGAAGGCGCGCTCCACGAATCAATTAACATGTCCGCCATCTGGAAGCTGCCCGTCATCTACCTGTGCGAGAACAACCACTACGCCATGTCGATGCCCGTGCAGAAAGCCTTCACCGTCGAAAACATCAGCGCCCGCGCCCAGGGCTATAACATCCCCGGCGTCACCGTCGATGGCAATGATGCCCTGGCCGTCTACGAAGCCATCGATCAGGCCGCCGCCCATGCCCGCCGTGGGGAAGGGCCGTCCTTCGTTGAATCCAAGACCTACCGTTACAAAGGCCATTCCAAAAGCGACCGTCAGGCCTACCGCACCCGTGAAGAAGTCAACGAATGGATGGACAACCGCGATCCGATCAAGCGCTTCAGCGCCCTGCTCGTGACCGCCGGCATCCTCACCGAAGCCGAAGCCACCGCCATGCGCGACTCTGGCCTCCGCATCATCGATAACGCCGTCGAGTTCAGCGAGAAGAGCGCCGATCCCGACCTGGCCGCCCTTCTGGCCAAGCTGGAGGCCAGGGTAGCCGCCCGCAAGCTCTCGCCGGCCGCCGCCGCGCGGCA
>JAEUQZ010000516.1 GCA_016788965.1 Anaerolineae bacterium
AAGCCCCATTTTCCCTCATCGTAGTAGGGATTCTTGCCGGGAGGTATAGACTCGGATGAACAAAGTCGGGATCATCGGCTGGCCGGTTACGCACAGCCTCAGCCCAGCCATGCACAACGCTGCTTTTGCAGCGCTTGGCCTGAACGATTGGAGCTACGAACTGGCGCCGATCCCGCCGGACATTGTCGGCAAAGGGCTGCGAACTCTACGCGACGAGGGCGGCTTCATCGGGGTCAATGTGACTGTGCCCCTCAAAGAAAAGGTCATTCCCTACGTCAAGGCCGATGAACGCGCCCGCGCGATAGGCGCGGTCAATACCATCGATTTCCGAGACGGCAGTGGAACCAATACCGATGTCCTCGGTTTCATGGATGATCTGCGTGCCTACGGTATCGAAGTGGTGGGCCATCGAGTCATCGTTCTGGGTGCTGGCGGGGCTGCCCGCGCTGCCGTCTACGGGTTGGTCAGGGCTGGCGCATCGGTCACTGTTGTGAACCGCACGCCACAGCGTGCCCAGGTGATGCTGGCCGATCTCTCCCTATCGGCAGGTCTGATGAATGCGGATGTGAAAACCCTTGACGAAGCTGCCGAAGCCGGCGCTTCGCTGATTGTCAACTGTACGTCGGTTGGAATGTGGCCGAACGTTCAAGAGTCCCCCTGGATCAAAGGTGTCCCTTTTCCGAAGAACGTGGTCGCTTATGATATGGTTTACCGCCCGGAACGCACCCGATTTATGGAGCAGGTCGAGCAGGTGGGTGGACGCGCGGTTGGCGGATTGGGTATGCTGGTGCGGCAGGGAGCCGCGGCTTTCACCATCTGGACGGGCTTATCCGCCCCCGTCGAGGTGATGTTTTCTGCTGCCCGCAACGCTCTCAGCGCCAGATGAGTCCCTGCGCTAGAATAGGTTTCTGTACAGCTTACGTCGGATCGCGTGAACGAGCTGATATCCTGGAAGGCATATGCATCTATGCTCCGTTTTCTGACCGCTGGCGAGTCGCACGGCCCCAGCCTGACCACCCTCATCGATGGCCTGCCTGCTGGCCTGAAGCTGTCCGTCGAAGACATCAACACCGAACTGGCCCGCCGTCAGCAAGGCTATGGTTCCGGTGGCCGCATGAGCATTGAGCGCGATGAAGTGCGGATTACTTCCGGCGTCATGAATGGCATGACGACGGGTGCGCCCATTGCGCTGCACGTCGATAACCGCGATTACAAGAACTGGCGCGAAAAAGACATCACCCCAATGACCACGCCGCGCCCCGGTCACGCTGACCTGACCGGTGCGATCAAGTACGGCTACCGCGAACTGCGGATTGCCCTGGAACGCGCCAGCGCCCGCGAAACCACCATGCGCGTCGCTGCTGGAGCCATCTGCAAAAGGCTGCTCGCCCAGTTCAACATCCACATCGGCGGCTACGTGGTTCAGATCGGCGATGTCCGCGCCGTTCTGGATGAGTCGCTCTCTTATCCTGACCGCTTTCGTATCGCCGAAGAAAACGATGTGCGCTGTCCATCTCCCGAATTTGTCGAAGCGATGCACGGGGTCATCCGTCAGGTCAAGATCGACAAAGACACGCTCGGCGGCGTGATGGAAATCGTGGCGCTGAATGTCCCGCCGGGACTGGGATCGCATGTTCAGTGGGATCGTCGCCTGGATGCCCGCATTGTCGCGGCGATGGTCAGCATTCATGCTATGAAAGGCGCCGAGATCGGCCCGGCTTTCGAGAATGCGGGCAAGCGGGGCACACAGGTGCATGATGAGATCATGCTGACCGGTTCGGATAAAATGCTCGCCCGACGAACCAACCGCGCAGGGGGGCTGGAAGGCGGCATCACCACAGGAGAACCCATCATCGCGCGGGTTGCCATGAAACCGATCTCGACCATCCTTCAAGCCATGCCCTCGGTCAATCTGGCAACGGGAGAACCTGAAGTCACGACTTACGAGCGCAGTGATTTCTGCGCTCTGCCGCGCGCCGTTCCGATTGGCGAGGCGATGATGGCAATCGTCCTGGCAGATGCACTCATGGAGAAGTTGGGCGGCGACAGCCTGGATGAGATGCGCCCGCGTTTTGAGTCGCTCCGGCGCGCCCGCCTGGAGGATTTGCCGATGGATAATGTGGAGTGGCGCTTTGGCTATGACCAATGATCGCAATATCGTCATCACCGGCTTCATGGGGACGGGCAAATCGACCATTGGGCGGCTGGTCGCCGAGCGGCTTCAGCGTCCTTATCTCGATACGGATGCCGAGATCGTCAGCCGAGTTGGGATGAGCATACCCGAAATCTTTGCTCGGCAGGGGGAAGCGGGCTTCCGGCACATCGAGCGCCGTATGTGCCGGTTCCTGGCTTCGCAAGGTGGCTATGTGATCTCGACCGGTGGCGGTATGCTGGTCGATGAGGGCAATCGTGACGTCATGCTCGCTTCCGGTTTCGTCGTTTGCCTGACGGCTTCTCCAGAAGTGATTGCCAAACGTCTTTTGGGCGATCCTGAAGATCGACCGCTGCTGCAAGGGGATTGGCGCGGCCTCCTGGAGAAACGTCGCCCCGCTTACGAATCGATACCAGTCCAGATCGATACCAGTACCCGAACCCCAGACGAAATCGCCGAGGAGATTGTGAGCCTATGGCAGGCCGCATCCGTGTAACCGCTCCGGGCGGCGACTACGATATCCACATTGTGCCCGGCATCCTCGGCGATCCGAGCCAATGGCTGCCCCCTGCCCGAACTATCATCATCACCAATGAGACCCTTGTACCCCTCTATGGGGAAAAGCTGGCAGATGATCTGCCCGATGCCGCGCTCGTGACCATGCGGGATGGCGAGCAGTACAAGAACCTCGATACTGTGACTCATCTGTACGGTGAGTTGGTCGGTGCGGGCCTGGATCGTTCTGGGACGATCATTGCGCTGGGCGGCGGCGTTGTGGGGGATACGGCAGGATTCGTCGCGGCGACTTTTCTGCGAGGCGTTCGCTTCGTCCAGATTCCTACCAGCCTCCTGGCAATGGTCGATTCGAGCGTGGGCGGCAAGGTCGGAGTCGATCTGCCCCAGGGGAAGAACCTGGTCGGCTCCTTTAAGCAACCGGAGGCAGTCTTCATCGATCCAACGGTGCTGGCGACTCTCCC
>JAEUQZ010000517.1 GCA_016788965.1 Anaerolineae bacterium
CAGTTCGCGAATCACACCTTTCCTATGAGACATCTTTTTTGCTCCCACTTGATCTGAATCACGAGATTCAATCACCTCAAAATTCAGCCCGTTAAAAAGTCAGAACCGAAAAGGTCTGGTATGGCGAACCCGCCGACGCCAGTGGACGGGTCTACGACCGGGCGCGTTACTTCAGCCCGGCCCTCGGCCAGTTCCCCTCGCTCGATCCGCTGGAGGTCTTCAACCGCTATGCCTATGTGAACGGCAATCCGGTCATGCGGACGGATCCGAGCGGGATGCTGATCCTGATGTCGGAAACGGGTGGGGTGGCCGCCAAGCCGGTGGTGAAGACCACGCCGGTCAACACCAGGAACTATGCGCCAGGAGCGGGTTCCAGCAGCGGGACGACTGTGACCAAGCCACCGGTCAACCCTGCCTTAGTGGCTGACCATCCATCCAAGTCTCCATCGCAGGTGCAATATGCGCCGGGAGCGGGTTTCAGCAGCGGGATGACCGTGACCAAACCAACGGTCAACGCTGCCTTAGCCGCTGGCCACCCATCCCAGTCTCCATCTGGAACCCAAACAGCAAGGGAAAGGTTGCCATTCTGGAGAAATGGGAACTATTCGCATACGTCAGGTGGAACACCGAAGGGACGAACAGGCGGCAGGGACACTGCACAAAACGGAAACTGTGTAACCTATTGCTCATGCACCGCGGATGGCACACCGATCTGTGTTACACGTTGCGACCCATCTTCAGACGATCTTCCTGGTTTTCCGCCAGCGCCAGTACCGGGCTGGGAAGGGATGACAAATGACCAGCTTGCTGAGAAGTGTAGAGAAGGAAACAACACGTTCAATGAGGCATGTGCCGAGCTTTTGCGAAGATGCAATTCTGGCGATATAGATGCGTGCCGGAAGAGAAACACGTGCACCCCGGAGCGTTTGCATGATCTAAATGAGAAAATGCACCGTATTTGCGACCAGACAGATGTCCCTGAAGACCTCAGAGGCACTAGATGTAAGTGGACAGATACTTGTTCTGAACTGATTAGAAAGATACTAGCAAAGCAGCAATGCATAGACGCGCGCTGGGAAGTCGTAAATTCATGTTATCAAATGAAAATGGATGCAAGTCACCAGGGTCAAGTTGCTGAGGTTGAAAAAGGAATTGTCAACTGTTTGGTAATCCTCATGCAAAATGGATGTGATGAGCCTGAGGAGATAAAACAGATCAAAGATCGATTAAAATAGCGTAACAACATAATGGGCGAGAGTATCATAGCGCCTCTCGCCCATTTGTCAGCATTGAAATGAGGTGTGGTCTCCCATGACAGTATTGGTGAGGGGGAATTTACCCTCAAATCTGAACTGACCAACTCCGTGGAGGAAGACTACAAAACGAGGTGATTGACATGAAACAGGAATTGATAAAGAGGCTGGAAAAAGCGTTTGCCGATGTACCCTATCCAGGCGACGAGAACATTGGTCATTACGAAGTGAATGACTTCATCGGTCAGAAAGACTGGACTCAAGTTCCACTGGGCATTGTACTCAACAACCGATCAGAGCTGCGCCTTTTCAGCGCTGAAGGCTTTCATTTCTATCTTCCCGTCTACATTCGGGCTGTGCTGTTGTATCCAGAAGCTGATGACTTGTGTGACTATATTGTGGCTGTATTGCTGGTCGATAGGCCATTATTTCGGGAATGGGTAGAGTGGGTCATCAAAAGGTTCAGTAACGAACAAAAAGCCGTGGTTATCGAATTCATGAAACTGTATCCCGAACTATTTCCTGACTCAGCCTACACCATGATTGACTTCGCACGAGCGCAGTTAGAAGAAGCCATCGGATTCTGGCAATCGCAGGTGACTTGATCCCAGTAGTCGGGCAGGCGAGAACTGTATTGATTCTCTATCCATCATTCAATAATGGTCTACGACCGGGCGCGCTACTTCAGCCCGGCCCTGGGGCAGTTCCCCTCGCTCGATCCGCTGGAGGTCTTCAACCGCTATGCCTATGTGAACGGCAATCCCGTCATGCGGAGGGATCCGAGTGGGATGGTGATCCTGATGTGTGACTCCTCCAAAAACCTACGCCGCTCTGCGCGTCTCCAGCGACAGCCAGGACATCAGCTAGGGATTAGGGAAGACAGGGCGAGCCGGCGGATCGGGCGCGAGGCGCTGTTCGCCACTGGAGCCAGCCAGAAGTTCATCGCGCGGCGTTAGGGAACCTCCGAGGTCAAGCTGAGCCGCTGGTTGGAGAAGCGCGGCCTCAAGAAGGCGCAACAGCGGCTCCCCGTTTGACAGCGCCGCGTCCGCATGAAATACTGCGGCTGCGCTATGGCCGCCCCGGAACACTCACCAGCCCGCCCCCCTCCTTCAACGAACATTCTCCTGGCTGAACTGGCCGTCATCGAGCGGCGGCTTGAAGCGGTCGATGAAGATGAAAACCCCCTTGAACAGGAGCTAAAGCGGGATCGCCTTCTGGAAGCCTCCGACCAGTTGCAGGACGATCTTGCTACCTCCGAATTACAGGCAACCGACCTGGAAGTCTAGGCGGCTTTCGGGAGCGCCTGCTGGAAGCGCTGAACGAATTCCCCTGGGGTGACAATCGGGATGCCCTCGAAGACTTTGAGGGGGAGGAGGTGCTGGCTGTCCCCGCTGACGATGGTGTCGGCGCGGGCTTCCAGGCCACAGGCCAGGATCATGTTGTCGGAGGGGTCATCGGTGATCCGATCTACGACAGCCACCCCCCGCGTCATCCAGGCGGCATCCGCAATCCTCGCCAGTTCCTCCTGTATTCTCTCTACGGACACCCCCAGCAGCTTGAGGTGGCAGAACCATTCTGAAATACGATACCGATGTCGTGTGATGACCTGATATGCTACGGCAGGGTGGTGAACTCCTGAAGGTACGAGTCGAGATCGGATTCGCGGAGTTCGCCGAGATGGCGGTAGCGGATTGTGCCGCCGGGGTCGATCACGTAGGTGGTGGGCATCACCCGCACATCATAGGCGTTGTAGACATCCAGCGAGGCATCCAGCAGGATCGTCAGCCCGGAGATGCTGTTGTCATCCAGATAGGTCTGAATCTGCTCCGGCGTCTCGTTGACGTTGACGGCC
>JAEUQZ010000518.1 GCA_016788965.1 Anaerolineae bacterium
GACGTGGGTGTAGACGCGAAGCTGGGTGAAGCCGAAGGCTTCTTCATAGAGCCACATGCGCTGGGCTGCCGAAAGGAGCATCACACCGGTCAGGCCGACGATCAGGAGGATGAGGGCGCGGAAGAGGGTTTCTTCGGTCTTGCCTTGACGGACAGTGAAGGCTCTTAGTCCCAGGCCCATGCCCAGGGTCAGCACCGAGACGGCGACCAGCTCAAAGAAACCGCGCCGGGCGTATTCGGAGAAGCTGAGGCCGGTGAGTTCCAGGGTGGCGCGGCCGCCGAAGAAATAGGCGAACTGGATCAGCACGAAGGCGGCGAAGAGCAGCACGACTCCGCCCATGACGATGCCGCTCTCGATCATGCTGAGCTTGAAGGCGGGCTTGCGCTTTTCCTCGACAGCGAGTTCAGCCGCGAAGTCGTCGTCAGCGGTTTCACCCTCGGCAGGCTTGGGGGCAGGGGCAGGCGCGGCCCAATCGAGGCGGCGAGCGAGCGCATAGCCGAGACCGCCGGTGGCGATGAGGGCCAGCGCCCCGGTGAAGATGGCCTGGGCGATGGCATCATCGATGTACTCCAGGCCGAGCAGCCGCCGCACTGAATCGACGGCTTCGGTGACATAGCGGGCGAAGACGGCATCGGCAGAGCCGAGCAGAATGACGAAGACGGCCAGCACCGGCAGGGCGAAGACCAGGCCGCGGAGGATCGAGGCGGCCAGCGCCCCACGCTGCTGGCGGCGTTCGCGCAGCCAGCCCCAGGCATCCACGGTCTGGATGACGCCCATGGGCAGCACGGCGATGCCCACCTGGGCGGCCGCGCCGATTTGGTCCTCGAAGCCGGCTTCGTCCAGCGCGGACTTGAGCGGCAGGTAATGAATGAGCAGCGCGCCGAGGGTCAGCACGGCCAGGATGTTCAGGGTCACGATGAGGCCATCGGCGCGGACAGCGACCATGCCCGCGAAGAACATGATCGGCAGGATGGGCCAGAGATTGCGGCGGAGGATAGGTGCTTGCGCCGCGCGGCTCAGGGCCAGCAGGGTCAGCAGCACGGCTCCGATAAACAGGGGGAAGGACAGGCCGATCTGCTTGCCGTAAAACACCAGGTTGCCGAGCAGCCCCAGTCCCAACCCGACCGCGACCGACCAGGCCGCTAACGTGCGTCGATCCATGATGGCACTCCTCTACGGACAGTTCATGCCGCGTCACCTACTGAAGACTCCCGTGACCCCCGGAAAGTTCCTCTTCTTCATGGAACAGGCGGATGGCTGCCGCGCATACCCCCGATCTGCGGGGGTTTATCTCATCATGATACAGGCCTCGCGGTGAGAATCCTTGACGTTTCCCCGATTCCACCACAGAGGCACAGAGGACACGGAGAAGAAAAAGGCAAATTGAACCGCGGAGACGCAGAGGACGCAGAGAAATTCGGAGAAGAGGAAAGACTTAAGACGTGGAGGGCGCAAAGGAAGTGGGCGGGGTGTTCGAGGGGGATATAATAAGGGGAGTGCTGAAGCGAGTAAGGGAAAGTCGATCCTGTGCGAGCCATCCGCTATCTGAAGCAAGCTGCTCTCTGTGTGATACAAGTTATCCTATACCTGATCTTTCTCTGCTCCGTTGGTACCTTACTGTGGGCAACGATTGTGGCTGTCATCTCTGGCGGGCAGAATCTTGGAATAATTCTCGCCCTGGCAATAATCGCCGTTGTTAGCTTTCCAGGCAATGTGCGGCAAGTCCCGAAGTTGTACGACCTAACGTGGTATCTGCGGCGGAAGGCGGTAGAACGGCCATCCCAGCCGAGGACGGTCGAGGAGTATCTGGACGGCTGGCTGCGGGGCGATGATGACCTGAAACGGATCAACCGGATCAGCTTCATCCCGCTGACGGTCGAGGTGGCAGCGGAGTACCAGCAGGGTGATGCGCCACCAACGGACAACCTTCTCCAAATTCTGGACGACAATCCGCGAGGTTTCGTATTGGTGGGTGATCCAGGCGCGGGCAAATCACTGAGTTTGCGGGCGCTGATGCGTGAGATGATTGCCCGGTATCGCTCCAATCCAAAAGATTACCGCTTTCCAGTATGGATCAACCTGGGAGAAGGCACGAACCCGATAGACGCCGACGGGCTTCTTCAGCATTGGTGGGACGATCGCTGCTATCTGCCGGATACGCCGGAGCAGGCCATCCGGCAGCACCAGTTCATGCTGCTGCTGGACGGGTTGAACGAGATGCCGCTGGACAGCCGCGAGGCACGGGCGAAGGCGCTGTGCGAGTTCGCCGAACGCAACCCGACTCTGACACTGGTCGTGACCTGCCGGGTGCGGGATTACGAGGATGATGAGGCGCTGAAACTGCCGCTGGCGGTGGTCAAGGTGCTGCCGCTGGATGACGAGCGCATCCAGCAGTTCATCGAGCGCAACGGAGGCGATGGGAAGCTGTGGGCGGCGATCCAGGCGGACGGGGCGCTGCGGACGCTGGCAGCCAATCCCTATAACCTGTACCAGCTCATCCAGGTCTACCGCGATCCGAAACGCAAAGGCGAGACCGAACCGCTGCCGCGCGACCTGAACCAACTCTACCGCCGCTACCTGAACGTGACCTACGACCGCTACAAGCGGGAGCGCGGACACCAGCGCGATCCGCTGACGCCGCTGGTCAAGCTGCCGCTGGCGACGTTGGAGAAACGCCTGGGGCGGCTGGGCTTCGCTATGCTGGCCGAGGGGAAGGGAACCTCAGCCGAGGTGAAATGGGCATTAGACTGGCGGCGGCGCTGGAGATGGGGCGGGCAGGCGATCCGGGATGGACTGAACCTGGGGGTGCTGCTGGGCGACGGGGAGAACCTGCGCTTTTATCACCAATCGCTGCACGGGTATTTTGCGATTGAGCCGCTGAGCCAGGCACTGACCATTTCCGGCGGCTTCGACCGCTTCACCAAATACCCGCAGGCTTTGATCCAGCAGATTGGCGATCTTGGCGCAGCGGGTGCACCTGCGGTGGAGGAACTAGCCACCGGACACCAAACAAAAGTTCGATGGATGAATGGAAGGGAGGGGGTCATGAAGGGAGAGACAGCGTTCGA
>JAEUQZ010000519.1 GCA_016788965.1 Anaerolineae bacterium
TGGATGCCCTCGATATACTCCTGAATTGGCTCGGCCAGCAGGCGGTATGGCGATGGGATCACCACCAGTTCACCTTCACCGATTCGCTTCTGCCACTTCTGTTGGACCGAAATGGCTTTTTCTGGGCTGATCCCGACGTGAACCGCCTTCCACGGATGCCGCAGCGACTTTGCGAAATTGACCAGCCGCACTGTCTCCGCATGGACATCATCGATCAGGATCAGTGTTTGTACTGGACGCGGTTGTGCATCCGGCGGTACGCTCTCCCAACTCAGCGCCTCGGCCACGCCCTTATAGTGGCGATGGATGCGGAAGAATATCCACACTAGCGTCGGAACCAGGACAACGATGAACCACGCCCCGCCGCTGAACTTCGTCACCGCGAAGACGATCATCACCACAAATGTGCAGACCGCTCCCACTGCGCTGATGCTCAGGTGCGTCCGCCAATGCGGATCGTACTCCATATCGGTTTCCAGACCCTTGACCTTCTCACCGGGTTTCAGCTTGCCGATCTTCCAGGCCCGTACCACCATGCCGCTCTGGGACATGGTGAAGCTTAGAAACACCCCGATGGCATACAGCGGGATTAGGTTCGTCGTGCTGGCATTGAAGAAGACGACCAGCAGGATCGCAAAAAACGCCAGAACGATGATGCCCCACGAAAATACCAAACGCCCACCCCGGTAGGTGAGCTGCCGTGGCAAGAACCCATCCCCGGCTTGTAGTGCCGCCAGCCGTGGGAAATCCGCATAGCTCGTGTTGGCGGCCATCAGCAGGATCAGCGCCGTTCCCGCCAGCGTCAGCGCGTAAAATACGCTCGAATCGCCGTGAATAGTACGCGACATCTGCGAGATCACCGTTTCCGAGTGACTGGGGACAGCTTCGATCTGGTGCGCGATCAGCGTGATGCTCAGGAACAGCGTAATCAGGATGGTGCTCATCCACACCAGTGTAGTTGCGGCATTCCGGCTCTGTGGCTTCTTGAAGGCCGTGATGCCGTTTGAAATCGCTTCGATGCCCGTCAGCGCCGTACATCCGCTGGAGAACGCCCGCAGGATCAGAAACAGTGTCAGGGCTTGCAGTTCCTCTCCAGTGTGATGAATCGCTTCCACACCGCCCACCGTTCCCAGACTGCCGGTGAAGTACTGAAATGCGCCCGCGATCAGCGTCAGGAACATCATTCCCAGGAAGAAGTACGTCGGGATCGCAAAGATGCGGCCGCTTTCCTTCACACCCCGCAGATTGACGATGGTCATGATGACGATCACCGCGACCGCGATTTCGACCCGGTACGGTTGCAGTCCTCTGAATGCTGGAAAGGATACGATCTGTGCCACACCGGACGAGATGCTGACCGCTACTGTCAGGATGTAATCCGTCAGCAGTGCCGCGCCCGCGACCTGCGCCGGGGTCTCTCCCAGGTTGTCACGTGCCACGATGTAGGCCCCACCCCCGTTAGGGTAGGCGTAGATCGTCTGCCGGTACGACACGGTGACGATCACCAGCAGAACGGCGATGGCAATCGCAATCGGGATCGATATTCCAAAGATGTCCTGCTGCGAAGCCGCTGCGAATGCCGCCAGCGACAGGATAATCAGGATTTCTTCAGTGGCATATGCTGTAGAGGATAAGGCGTCTGAGGCGAAAACAGCTAGGCCGACCACCTTGCTGATGGCTTGATGTGGTAGGTCTTTCGTATCAAGCGGCTTGCCGATAAGGATACGACCGACATTCATGTTGTTCCCCCTATGTGACGACGCAGATGGGCTGCCACTCGACATGAAAATCACCGGACGGTTTTTCGCCCGGTGAGTGTTACAGTGCGTTACAGCCTATGTGCGTTCACTGTCACGATATACCCGTTCGGCGGCGCTGTCAATTGTGTTTTCGTCACGAATCGGACGTGTCATTTCTACATGAATCTGCCCGAATCCGCTCCCTCCACCCCTGAAAATTGGCGCTTGTTTCCTACAAACACGCCTTCGTAGGGACGCCATTCTGCGACCGAAGGAAGTCCCTTTAGGGAGCGTCCGCCGCATTCCCAACCGCACACATTCGCCCTCGTAGAGGCATGATGCATCATGCCCAACCCACCCCCTAAACATGACCCGCCGTCAGGCCGCCCTGCCTTTCCCCAATCCCCAATCCCCAATCCCTAACCCCTGATCCCTGCCTCTGAACCCCTGGAGGGGATGGTCTTCCTGTAGCCGGGGGGATTACATCCCTCGGCGTCGCCCCGCCCATTTTCATCCCTTTGTGGTGTAGTTCGTAGGGGCGGACTAAGGGCGTCCTCGCCCGCATGTCCGCCCGCCCACGACCGATCTTGCCTGTCAAATCTCATCAGAGAAATGCTATGCAAGCATTCATGAGACACCAAAGAGTTACCAAAATGTCACCCTTTCCGTCCCGTTTTGTGCTATCGTAGGCATACGGATTGCGAATCGGGTAGGGCCATGATGCATCATTCCCAGCCCACCCGCATGACGGCGCTCTTTAACAAATCAATACCGATAGCACCGTGCTTCTCTTGTCCCTTCAGTGGACATGTCTTTTCGGTAGCCGGATCACTTTAGTGTCCGGCGGCGCATCTGCAACTTTTCGCCCGTTTGCATCTGCGGCATTTCCAGGAGCTACATGCCGAAATGTCACAAAATCGCCCACTGTCACTGACGACACTGACGACATTTCCGACAATTGGCTTTCTGGCTATTGGCTATAAGCTAGAGGCTATCAGCTTCGGCGGCACTGACGGCACTGACGCCAACTCCGCCACAAAACCGGGTCATCTTCCCGTGGGGATCAGTTCCGAGCGCGAGGAGTTGTCACAAAATGGCGCTCTTGCGCCTGTTCCAATGCCACCATTTGGCACACAATTGCCATTTTGCAATTGCCGAAATTGCCGCCATTTGTGCCAACTTGTCCATCCGGCACGGACGACATTTCGGACAATTCTCAAGATTCTCGTAACTACTCAGGGGGTAGGCAGGAGGACAGGACGATTGGCGAAAGCGGAGCAAAGAGCATCGAAGATACCGATACC
>JAEUQZ010000051.1 GCA_016788965.1 Anaerolineae bacterium
TTGTAGGTCATGGCCTGAGCCGCATCGACTTCATCATTCAGGAGCAGGGACATGTCGAAGGGCTGCTGGACGATGGTGACATCATCCGGGTTGGCCGGATCGATGCCCGCCGCGCGGAGCGCCGCGAACAGTTCATGCTCGTTGCCGAAGCCCCAGGTTCCGACGCGCAGACCCTTGAGGTCTTCAACGCTCTCGATGCCCTTGTCCTTGAAGGAAACTTCGAGCGTACCGCTGCGCTGAAAGACCTGGGCGACGTTGACCAGATCAGCGCCACCTTCACGCGATTCCAGGACTTTCGGAACCCAGGCGATGCCGAATTCGGCGCCATCGGAGGCGACAACCTGCTGTGGGACGATCTCGACCGCGCCTTCGAGGATGGTGACATCCAGACCTTCGGCCTCATAGAAGCCCTGATCGACGGCGGCGAAGTAACCGGCAAACTGCGACTGGACGACCCACTGAAGCTGCAAGCGCACCGGGATCAGATCGCTCTGGGCCGAGACGCTGCTGACCGCGGTGATCGCCAGCAGGGCGACAACCAGCAAAACGAGAACCTTCTTCATTGCTTTTCTCCTCACGTTAAACACTACTAACGCCCGTCGTAGTCTAGCGCAAGACAGGCGTCAGACCAACCCCAGGGTTAAGATGCACAAACCTCCACGGATCAGCCCGTTTTACGGAACGAGACATGCCAGGGCATGATCCAGCGTTCGAGCAGCAGCACCAGGGTGTAGAAGCTGATGCCGATGATGGAGGCCATGATGATGCCCGTCCAGGCGCGGGCGAAATCGAAGCCAGCGGCCTCCTGGGTGATGAAGACGCCGATGGTGGCGCGGGGGCCGCCGAAGAATTCGGCTACCACTGCCCCGATGGTGCTGAGGGCGCTGGCAACGCGCAGGGCACTGAACAGGTAGGGGAGCGCGTTGGGGATCCGCAGGGAGCGGAGGATTTTCCAATCACTGGCGGCGAGCGACTGCATCAGTTCCAACTGGCGGGCGTCGATGAGGGTTAGGCCGCGCACGGTGTTAATCATGACCGGGAAGAAGACGATGATGGCAACAATCGCCATTTTGGAGGCCGGGTTGGTCAGCCCGAACCAGTTGTTCATAATGGGGGCGAAGGCGATGATGGGCACGGAGTTGGCGGCGATGGCGAAGGGCATGAGTGCCTCGCTGATGATCGTCCAGCGGGCGGTCGCCAGGGCGACGCCGACGCCAGCGGCCGCGCCGATGAGGAAACCACCGACGGCGGAATAGAGGGTCGCGCCGGCGGCCTCGAACAGGATCGAGCCTTCGCCGGGGGTCAGGAACAGGCGGACTTCACCGAAGAACTGTTCGAGGATGGCGGTCGGGCGGGGCAGGAGGAACTGCTGGATGTTGAAGACGCGAACGACCAGTTCCCAGACGACCAGCACGCTGAGGGCGATCAGGATGGTGGGCAGGTAGTAGCGCAGGTTGGCGCGGAGGCGCTGCGACCAGGATTTGGGTTTAACCACCGGCATGGACTGCGAGACCCTGATGGTCATCGGTTTTATCCTTCGTAGCTGTGCGCTTCCCTGAGGGTTTCGCGCACTTCAGTGACCAACTGGAAGTAGCGGGTGGTTTCGCGCGTTTCAAATTTGCGCGGGTAATCCAGATCGACCTTGATGATTTTGGTGATGCGTCCTGGCCGGGGTGACATCACCACGATACGGCCGGAGAGGAAGACGGCCTCCGGGATGCTGTGGGTGACGAAGACGACGGTGATCTTGGTGGCGTCCCAGATACGGAGCAGCTCCATATTCATGCGTTCACGGGTGAATTCATCGAGCGCGCCGAAGGGTTCATCCATGAGGAGCAGCTTGGGTTCAAAGACGAGGGCGCGGGCGATGGCGACGCGCTGCTGCATTCCGCCGGAAAGCTGCCAGGGGTAATGGTTGGCGAATTTGCCGAGTTCGACCATTTCCAGCATCTTCTGGGCGCGGTCGCGGCGTTCGGCGGGGGAGTAGCCCATGATCTCCAGGGGAAGCTGGACGTTTTTGGCGACGCTGCGCCAGTCGTAGAGCGTGGCGGCCTGGAATGCCATGCCGTAATCGCGGTCGAGGCGGGCCTGATGGGGCGGTTTGTCGTTGACCATGAGTTCGCCGTCGGTCGGCTGGATCAGGTCGGCGATGAGGCGCAGCAGAGTCGATTTGCCGCAGCCGGAGGGGCCGATCAGCGAGACGAACTCGCCCGGCTGGACGGTCAGGTTGATGTTTTGCAGGGCGATGACCTCTTCGCCGGAACCCCGGTTGAAAATCTTGTTGAGGCTGAGGGCGCGGATGGCCGCTGGCGCTGAAGGTGTTGCTGCGTTCATGCCGTATCATTCACTTCTTTGCTAGTTGTATTCGTCACAAAGCCTGCACACGGCGTCCCAGAACGACGCGCTCGACCGCCGTGACCAGCAGGAAAAAGAAGATGCCGACGAGCGCGGCGATGAAGATGGCCGCCCAGAGCTTGGTCGGGTCGGAGGTGTAATACTGGTTGAAGTTCAGGATGGCTCCCCCTAATCCGCCGCGAATGCCGGAGGGCAGTTCGCCAATGATCGCGCCGACGACGCTGGCCGTGGCGGAGACCTTCAGGGCGGTGAAGATATAGGGGAGGGCAGCCGGGAAGCGCAGTTTCCAGAGCGTCGTCCAACGGCTGGCGGCGTAGCTCTGCATGAGTTCGATTGCCATCGGGTTGGGCGAGGTCAGGCCGCGCAGGGTGTTGATGGTGACGGGGAAGAAGGTCAGGTACATGGAGATGACGGCGACGGAGGCCGGGCCGGCCCCCAACCAGATGACGACCATCGGAGCGATTGCCAGGATGGGTACGGTCTGGGAGGCGACCACGAAGGGCAGCAGGCCGCGTTCGAGCAGGCCGCTGTGGGCGAAGAGCGTGCCGAGGAGGAAGCCGAGCAGCGCCCCGCTGACGAAGCCGAGGGCAGCTTCCGTCCAGGTGAAGACGCCAGCATCGGCCAGGATGCGTACCAGGAGCAGGTCTCCATTGCGGCGGGCGGGCTGCAAGAGCGACTCGGCGATGGTTTGCAGGTGGGGCATGTTCAGGTCGTTGGTGATCTTGAGATCGACCAGCACCAGATTGCGAGGCAGCGCCAGGAAGCGATCCAGGCTGAAGGCGCCCTCGTAGGTGGCGATGGGCTGGCCGACCAACTCGCTGATCGACTGCCAGCGATCCACGCTGTCGGCGCGGGTTACGACCACCAAGCGTCCAGGGAAACCGGGCGCGATGGGCAGGCCGGCGATGGTGGTACGGGTTTCCAGCGCAGTCAGTATCCGCAGGTCGGGATAGGGCAGCGCGGCCGGGTCGAGGTCGCCGACGGGATCAGTGGCGATGCTGTCTTCGACTTCGTTTTCATCGAGAATGGCCGCCGGAACGGAGCCATCCTGAACGGCTGTGAGGGCATCTTCCAGCGAGGGGTAGACCTGGGCGTTCCAGCCCGGCTGGGGCAGCGCGATCTGGTGGTTGGTGAGCGTGCCGAAGGCTTTCAGACCCTCCCAGACGAGGATGACCGAGGAGACCAGCACGACAAAGCCGACCAGCTTGGAAGCCTGGGCGCGTACTGCCAGGAGAGCGACGCTCAAGGCCAGCGCACCCAGGATGGGCAGCGCCGCGGTCGATTCGTTTTCGAGCGGTGGAACGATGAAGATGAGTAGGTCGAGGCCGATGAGAGCCAGCACAAGCGGCGTCCGCGCCCAACTGGTCTGGATCAGCAGGCCGACCAGCCCGACGGCATTGGCGAGGATCAGCAGGCCGATGAAGACGACCAGCCCGGCCCGCATCGCCATGACAATGGCGGATGGTTCCAGGCGGTCGAGTCCCTGGGCGAGGGCCTGATTGCGGGCGAACTGTCCCAGGAGCGAGGGCGGGTCAGCCTCGCCGGAACGCTCGGCCATCCAGATGCCCAACTGTCCGAGGGTGGATTCTTGCAGCGACGGGGTATCGGCGGCGGCGTTCTGGTAGATGTTGAAGAGGAGGATGAGGAACAGGAGCGCGACCAGCGTCAGCGCGAACGGGAGGACTGCCCGCAGGGAAAACGTCCGGGCGGGTTGTTCCGGCAGAACGGCTCCCGGCGCGAGGGGCAGATTGTCACGGACGGAGTTCGCCATGGGGTTCACCTGATCCATGAAGACCGGCTTGCTGCCCGGTCAGGACTATTCTATAGTCCAGGCATCAGCCGCGCCAATTGGTAGAAGTGACTATGTTCTTATGCGCCTGTTCGTCAATCCCGCCAATTCTATCGTGTCCACGGCGGGCGTCAACACCTCTGTGAGTGTCCGATGTGGTTAGAAATACCAAACGGAAGGGCAGCATGAGCCGCCGGGCGTGGTGGATCGTGCTGGCTGTTGGGGGTGTACTGGCGGCCGCGGCGCTGATCGGGTGGCTGACTTCGCCGGAGCGGGCGCTGGTAGAAGCGCAGGGTCGGTGGGAAGCCGCTGCGATCGGTGATTACCGGATCGTCGTGTTCTGGGATCGGGAACTGCTGGACTGCGAACAGGACTTCGAGGTGCGAGGCGGGGCGGTAAGCTACCGCCACAAAGATACCTGCACTATTGGGCCAGGGGCAGTCGGGCGGACGCCCTCGCTGCCGACGGTGGAGTTTCTGTTCGAGCGGGTCGAAACGACGCTGCATGAACCGATCTGCGGGCAGAACGGCTGCATCTGTGACGGGCCTATCGAGACGCAGGTGGAATATGATCCGGCGCGGGGCTATCCGGCGCGGATTCAGACGGTGCTGCGCCCGGATTGGCGCTGGCGTGATCCGGCCTTCTGGCTGGCGGGGGTGCGGGGCGATCTGGCGGCCTGCTCGCCGACGGTTTTCATCGGGCAGACGATCCAGGTGATTTCACTGGAACCATTGCAGCCGGAAAAACCAGACAAATCCGAGAAGCAGCCGGGCGGGATCGAAGGACTGCCGCACGAGACGGCCACACCGACCGCGGCCCCACCGTGAGGAATCAGGCGCAGGGGCCGATCAGCGCGCGCCAGTCCAGGCCGATGATCTGGCCGGCCAGGGCGATCCGCAGCACGCCGTCCGCGCCGAGGGCGTGCCAGAGGCGGGCGCGGGAGTCGCCGTAGATGCGGGTCTGGCCGCAGATTGCGCCATCTTCAGCACGCAGCGCGACGATGAAGCCGTGGTCGGTCATGAGCAGCAGCACGTTTCCATAGCCCACCAGATGGCCGCGGCCTTCGACGAAGGGCAGCGTACCGCCCCAACGGGGATTGCCGGCTGCATCCAGGCTTTGGAGCAGACGGGTCGTCCCGCCTGTCCAGAAGGCGCGGACGCCGGTATCGGGGGCGATCCAGTAGGCGCTGTCCGGGCCGCCGCCGGGCGGGGCCGGTTCGGGGCTGCGCGACCATTTCCCGGTCGAGTCGATATTCCAGAAGCTGTCCTGGGCGTAGACCAGCAGGCCGCCGTCGGGGGCGGTGGTCATGAAGGCGGGTTCAGCGACCTGGGCGGCATCCAGGCGGCGGCCGTCGGGCGAGACCGAGATGAGGGCGAAGGCATCGGTCACGAAGCCGAGGACGTTGGGGGCGGCGTGGGCGCGGAGGATGGGCGGGACGGACTCGATGCGCCAGGCCAGAGCGCGGCGATCCGGGGTGAAGGCGGCCAGCGCCCCATCGGCTGTGCGGGCGATCAGCCAGCCACCGGATTGCAGGACGATGCTTTCCAGGGCTGCGCCCGTCTCCCAGCGTTCGCCCAATGTGCCGTCGGCATCGATGATCTGCATCGCGCCGCTGGAAAAGGTGAGCAGGGCGCGGCCGTCCAGGTCGCTCAGAGCCAGCGGCGGAAGTTCCAGGTTGGTGCGCCAGAGGACGCGGCCGTCAGGGGTCAGGCCGCGCACGCGGCTGCCTTCCAGGACGATCAGGCTGTTATCCGGCAGGACGAAGGGCGGCGAGGTCGGGCGTGTGCCGTTGGGAGCCAGCCAGTGCCAGCGGTGGATGGGGGTCAGCCAGGTCTGCCAGTCGAGGACGAACTGGCTGGGCTGAAGGTAGCCGACGGTGGTCGGGTCTTCCCAGGTGTAACCCGCGCCGGGGACATCCGGGCCGGAGGAGCGGATTTCAAAGTGGAGGTGCGGGGCGGGGCGGGCATCGCCGATGGTGGCGATGCGCTGGCCGGGCGTGACGCAGGTGTAGCGTTCCGGGAACAGGACGGTCTCGGTCTGGCGGATGTGCCCGTACTGGCTGTAGTAGACGGAGCCATCGGGGAAGCTATGCTCGATGATGATAACGCCGCCATCCCGTCCCCAGCCATCCGGGGCGGAATAGGTCACGCGGCCGGCGGCGATGGCATACACGGGCAGGCCGAAGCTGACGCCGCGCCCGGCGTAGTAATCCTCGCCGGTGTGGTAGCGGCCTTGATGACGTGGGCTGGCTGTGCCGAAGTCCTGTACCAACTGGAAGACGGCGCGATCTACCGGGAAGGCGATCTGGGTGACAAGGCCGCACTGATCCTGCGCCTGGCCGATCTGGACGCCAAGCAGCAGGATCAAGGCGAGCAGGATGGATACTCCGGCAGCCCGCCGCATGGGTCAGCGCCGGTAGAACAGGCTGGAGCGCACCGCGTCGGCGAGCGAGCCGCCGGGTTTGCCGTAGCGACCGAGCAGGGAACTCACGCCGGGGGTCTGGTTGGCGGGGTCGTGAATCAGGTAGTCATTGCCCTGACGCGCCACGACCAGCACCCAGTGCTGATCGACATCGCTGTAGGCGGTCTGCGGCGTCAGATCGACCATGACGGGCACAGGCGTCCCGGCCTGCAAGCTGGCATCGATGCGGCTGAGCAGCGCCGAGGCCGGAGCATCGATCTTGTCGATGAAGGCGATGTCCGGGTAGACCTTGTTGAGGGCGTCCCAGCGGGTGAAGAAGCCGTTGGTGAAGCCGCCGCGGGCGACCATATCGCGGTTGAACTGGTCGGGCGTGGTGTTCTTGCCGAAGTGCCCGGCCAGCATGGTCAGCGTGGTCATCATGCAGCCCCAGCGTCCGATGGAGGGCGCGCCGCCCATGTTCGCCAGCGGGATGTTCGACCAGCGCGGATCACGCTGGGAGTAGAAGGGCGCGAGGGGGCTGGATGGCAGCGGGGCGGGCGTCAAGGGCACAGGCACGGGAGCCGGCGCTGCCGGAGACGGCGCAGCGGGTGTCACCACGCCGACCGGTGTGATCGGCGCGGCGGGGGCAGCGGGAGCCTGGACGGGCTGGGTCACGACGATCCGCAGCCAGAATTTGGCGCCGAAGGATCGCCCGGATGGATCACGCAGCTTCCAGTCACCCCAGATGACGCCGGGCGCGGTCGGGGCTTTCAGGTTCACTGAGAGGTTGACCTCCGCGCCGGGCGGGGTGGTCGGCACAGGGATCGTCAGCGTCGAGGTCATGGGCGTGCCTTCCTCGAAGCCGAGGACATAACCCGGCCCCCAGACCTGATTGCCGCTGTTCTTGGCCCGCCAGGTCTTGGTGAAGGTCGTCCCGGCGATGACCGGGGTGTCGTCCGGCATCGTGATGTCAGCGACGAAATAGCTGGCGTTGACCGGCTGAGCGGCGGAAGGCGGCGGCTGGACGGCGACGATGCGGGCATGGAAAACATCGCCGAAGAAGACGCCTTTGTCATCCTGGAAGCGCCAATCGCAGTAAAAGACGCCGGGGCGGTTGGGAGCGGTCAGTTCCAGGCTGATCTGGACGTGCTGGCCGGGGACGGCGCTGGGCAGCGGGACGCGCCGCTGGGTGGTCATGGCCTCGCCATTGATGAAGACCACGGCGAAGCCGGGCGTCCAGGGGGCGCGGCCATTGTTCTGCACCAGCCAGGTTTTGGTGAAGGTCTGCCCCATGGGGATGGGCATATCGTCAGGGATCGTCACATCGCTCACGAAGCGGCCGTTCGGTTTCGCAGGCATGATCGTTCTCCTGATGGGTGGAGGAATGGCTCCGAGGTTACAGGTCGTGCAGTTCGTTCAGCGAGATCAACCCGTCGCGCAGGGCGATCAGCGCCGCCGCGTAGCGGTCAGAGGCGTGGAGTTTATCCATCAACTGCGCCAGGGTTTCGATGACGGCGGACTGACTCAACTGGAGATGGGCGGCGATGGCGGCATTCTCTTCCCCGGCGGCGACGTACAGCAAAATCTGCCGCTCGGTGACGTTCAGGCTGGTTCCGTCACCGATCAGACCGGTGACGATCTTTTCGGCCACGCCCTGACCCAGCACCATGTGCCCCTGGGTGACTTTGATGATGCTGTCCTTGAGATCGCCTTCGCCGCTGGATTTGAGGATGTAGCCGTGCGCTCCGGCTCGCATCGCCCGCATGATGTACCAGTCTTCCTCACGGCCGGTCAGCACCAGGACTTTGACGTTGGGGGCTTCGGCACGGATGGAGGGCAGGATTTCCAGGCCGCCTTTGCCGGGCATGTTCAGGTCGAGCAGGAGGACATCTGGCAGCAGCGCGAGGGTCTGTTTGAGGGCGGTTTCGCCGTCACCGGCCTCGCCGACGACCACGAAATCGCCGAGCGTCTCCAGGTAGTTCGACAGCATCCGGCGGATCATGGTGTGATCGTCGGCCAGCATGACACGGATCATCGGGCGGTCGCGCTTGAGTGGCGGCTTGGGCGCTTCCGGGCGGACGGAAGCCGTGCCCTGGGTGTCGTGCTTCTTTTCCTTCTCCTGGCATTCGACGAGCGCCTGGGCGAGGGCATCACCGTTGGGGTAGCGGCGCACCGGGTTCTTTTCCAGCGTCCGCAGGATGACGCGCTCTAACTCAATCGGCAGATCGGGCTTGATGAGGCGCGGCGGTGGCGGCGGCTGGCGCACCTGCTGGAGCAGCAGCGCCGGGATTTCATCGGCGTCGAAGGGCAGATGCCCGGTGACCATCTCGTAGAGGACGATGCCGAGCGAGTAGATGTCGGTGCGGTGATCGAGGGGATGCCCCTGCGCCTGCTCCGGGGAGAGATAGGCAGGCGTGCCGATGACCATACCATCGGCGGTGACGCGCATGGCCTCACGCGGGAGCGCCAGCCCCAAATCCATGATCTTGATGTCACCGTCGGGCGTGACCTTGATGTTGGCGGGTTTGATGTCGCGGTGGATGATGGAACGGTTGTGGGCGTAATTGAGCGCCCGCGCGATCTGCGCGCCGAGGTTGATGACCGTTTCTGTCGGCGAGGGGATGTAATAGGTCAGCGGCGAGCCATCCACGTATTCGACGACGAGGAACTGGTAGTCGTCGTCTTCGCCCACGTCGTAGATCGCCATGATGTTGGGATGGTTGAGCTGGGCGGCGGCGGTAGCTTCCTGGAAGAAGCGCCTGCGGGTGGTATCCCGCACATGCGAGAGCAGCACCTTGAGGGCGACGGTGCGTCCCAGGCGGGTATCCAGCGCCTTATAGACGGTGGCGGTGGAGCCTTCGCCGAGGTGTTCCTGAATTTCGTAGCGATCCTTGAGTTTACGTCCGATCATCGTCCAATCCTAAGCGCGGGGATACGGGGACGAGCGATGCAGCGATCCGAAGCGGCGAACACTGCGATTCCGCTTTGGCTGATGGCGACTGTTCGACTAGCATAACACAGAATGTTGCGCCGCGCATGATGGGCTGCCCCCCCGCAATGGGGGGTTCAGATGGAGCGGCGGACATGAAGAGCGGCCGAGGCTTTTTGCAAGCCCCGGCCGCTCTATGGGGAGGGAGGAAGATGTCTGTTTATTGCGGCGCGCCGCTGGCGACCCAGCGCGTCAGTAAATCCAACTGATGATCGGTTAGCTGGGCGAAGTGCCCGCTGGTCAGTACGTCAATCATCACACTCTCTTCGGGCGAGCCGGGCAGGATGATTGGGCCGCTTTCGCTGCCGGCCAGCAGGCTGGCGTAGTCGGTCAGGCGCAGCCCCTTGCTGGGAACCGGGCCGTGGCAGGCTCCGCACTCCTGCGCGAAGAGGGGCTGAAGGATGGTGTAGGTCGGGTCGCCGTTGAAGTCTTCCAGCAGCGGAACCGGCTCGACCTGATAGATGCCCAGGATGGTCGCCAGACCGGGCGCGTTGAAGCCGGCATAGCGCCACTCGACGCCGTGGCAAACGCTGTTGGAGCAGAAGCTCTGGTCGCTGATGCCGCCTGGATTGGAGATGGTGTGGCAGTTGGAGCAGGAGGCATCGAAGACAGTGCGGTGCTGGGCGATCCAGGTGGAGGTCAGGTGGCTGGCCGGTTCGATCCCGGTGGCGAGCGAGAGCTTCGGCTCGATCTCGTCAGGGCGGACAACCTTGGGGATGGAATGGCACAGGTTGCATTCCAGGCGGATGACTTCGCCCTCGCTGCTGAAGTGCTGCCCGTCATGGCAGCGGAAGCAGCCGGCCGCGTCGCGGTGGCCGATGTTATCGGGGTGAGTATTCCAGTAGAGAAGCTGCTCTGGGTAGTTGTTGTCGCGGTAGAGGGTTTTGATCGCCTCGATTGCTGTGGCGACCTGTTCGGCGCCGGTGGCGTAGAAATCGGCGTAGTAGTCGCGGTAGTACTGGTCGAGCGTCTCGAAGGCTCGATCAGCATCTTCGGTGGAGGCGTAGCGGGTGGTCAGCAGTTCGACCATGCGGGCGCGGATGAAGGGAATATCGCGGGAGACATCGCCAGCGGCCAGGGCTTCATCGACCGTCTTGCTGGGGTTCTGGAGCAGGTGAGAGATGCGGTTGTGGCAGGTGATGCAGTCGATTTCGTGCTGTTCGTATTGATCGATGTTGGTCGCATCCACGGGGGAGTTAACCGACACGAACTCCGTGACCTGACCGTCGGGCGTCTCGACGCGCACCCAGGGGATTTCCTGCTCTTCGGGGTCGAGGGCGACGTAGGTGATTTTGTTCTCGATGTGCCAGTGGATGCCGCGCCCCAGTCCTTCGCGCTGGCTGCCGCCGCCGGTGTGCATCAGCAGGTAGATGCTGTAGGGATCGTTGGCGCGGTTGTTCTCGAAGGTCTCGATGACGCGCAGGCTGTCGTCGGAGAACTTCTCCGGGGTGTGGCAGAGTTCGCAGGTTTCGCTGGCCGGGCGCATCTCCGCCGAGCGGATGGGGTATTCATAATTTTGCAGGATGGTATCGACCACCAACCGCATATGGCCGGCCTTGCGGAAGGCCTGCACGAGGATCAGATCACGCCCGATGTGGCAGTCCACGCACAGGACGCGCGAATGCGGCGACACCAGATAGGTGCTGAATTCGGGCGGCATGGTGTGGCAGGTGGTTCCACAGAAGCCGGGCGAATTGCTGTACTCCCAGATTGGCGGGATCGCCAGCAGGACGACGATGATGCCGAAGGCGGCGATGCCGAAGGGCAGTAAATCCCGCAGCGTGATGTGTTCTTTGTGACCAAACAGCCGATTACGCAGCCAAACCATCAGCCAAACTCCTCTGCGCGCTGCTGTGAGTACCCCTGCCTATCAGGTTAACTCAAGAACGCAATCCCACAATCATCCTCGCGGATGATTGTGAATCATCCCGGCGAATGATTACGCCCCCTTTGCTCTTGGTTAGAGTCAGGGTGGAGCAAGTTCCACAAGGGATGAGCCAGGTTGAATCGCGTATTTTCTGCTCTTCTCTGCACATGAGGCCACCCCATCATGCGTCGTGTCATCAGTTTGATCTTGCTGCTGGGCGGTGTCGGGTGCATCGCTCTGGGCGTGTGGGTCATTTTCGCCACGACCCCGGTCTATGCCCAGGATAACGCGCCAGAAGAAGCGGATTACGTGGGCAGTGGCGACTGCCAGGACTGCCACCGCAATCTTGTGCGCGACCATTCGGCCACGCCGCATGGATTGGCGCTCCAGGAAACCGACCGCAGCAAAGATGCGATCCTGGGCGACTTCAGCCAGGGGGCGGATGTACGAAGTGTGCAGTTCCCCGGCGAAGCTGAACCCCGTCCCTTCGAGGCCAACGACATCGCCTACGCGGTTGGCGCGGGGCGGCACATGCAGCGTTATCTGTATGAAGTCGGCGAGCGGCAGTACGCGGTGTTCCCGGCAGAATGGGATACGGTGGCGCAGGTGTGGCGGCCGTATACGCTGGGGGCGTCCTGGCCGGATGATCCGGCTTACGATTGGACGCAGAACTGCGCGGGCTGTCACACGACCGGCCTCGACCTGGAACGGGGGCGCTGGGAAGATGACGGCGTGCAGTGCGAAGCCTGTCATGGCCCCGGCAGCAACCACGTCGAAATCGCCGATGATGCCGGCGGCAACCCCAGCGACAGCGAGCTAGATGAAATCCACGCCGCTATTCAGGTCACGCCGGATGCCCAGGTGTGCGCTCAATGCCACAGCCAGGGCACGGAGCCGGGCGGACATCCCTACCCGGTGAGCTACCGCCCAGGTGGTGATCTGCTTCAGGAAGGCGTGTTCACCCTGGTGACGGAGGATGATCCGGCCTTCTGGTGGGCGACCGGTCATGGCCGCGCCAACAATATGCAGTTCAACGAATGGCTGAACTCGGCCCACGCCACGTCGCTCGAAACGCTCAAGGGCAGCACCTCGGCACAGGATGAATGCCTGACGTGCCACAGCGGCGATTACTTGTTCATGGAACGCATCCTCGAACTGTATGAAGATGAAGACCTGACGGGTGATCCGCCGGAGGCGGTAACGCTGGAGACAGCGCAGATGGGGCTGACCTGCGTGACCTGCCATATGGGACACCCGGATGATCCCACCGAGTACAACCTGGTCGATACAGCCTACGGGTTGTGTACGACCTGCCACCAGAACACCAGCCTGATCGAACCGCTGCACCATCCGGTGCTGGAGATGTTCGAGGGCCGGACGGTCATCGAAGGGATCGAGGGGGTGGCTTCGGCGCACTTCAGCGCCGAGGATGGGCCGCGCTGCGTCACCTGCCACATGCCATCGGTTCCAGTCGGAAACATCACACTCGCCAGCCACACCTGGCGGCCGGTCATTCCCGGCGAGGAAGCCGACTCGCCGCCGGACTCGTGCTTCGGCTGTCATGAAGACCTGACGACGGCCGATTTGCAGTCGCTCATCGAAGATACGCAGAAGTCGATCCGCGAGCGGCTGTCGATTGGCTGGGCGCGGGTCGCCAGCGTGACGGCTCCTGAAGGGGGCACAGACGCGGCGGGCTTGTACGCGGAAGCGGTAGCGGCGCTGACCTTCGTCCAGAACGACCAGAGCATGGGTGTGCATAACTATGCTTACGCCGACCAACTGTTGAAAGCGGCGTCGGAACGATTGGCGCGGCTCAGCGTGCCCAGCGCCAATCTGCAACCGACCGAAGGCCCTGCGCCGACGGCGACGCCTTCCGCGCCTCAGCCAGTGACGATCTCCATCGAGCAGGAGGTTCCGACTGGCTTCCGACCGATGACGATCATCCTTATGACCGCGGTCGTACTGATCCTGCTGATCGGGTCTCTACTCATCATGCGCCTGTCCCGGCGTCAGGAGGGCAACCCATGAGAATCCGAACATGGGCCTCGCTCCTCTTCTTCATCATTGGCCTGTCGATGACCGGGCTGGGCGTCGGTCTGGCGCTGGCGCAGGAAGCCACGCCGGAACCCACGCCTGAAGCGGCCGAACCACCGCCCGCTTCAGATGCCTACTGTTTGCTCTGCCACAGCAAGCCAGATCAGGTCTGGCATCTGCCCAGCGGGGAAACCCTGTCGGTGACGATTGATCCCGGTTTGCTGGCGCGGTCGGTACACGGCGAGTCCAGTTCAGAAGGGGCACTGCCTTGCGCGGATTGCCACCCGGATTTCCGTTATCCGCACCCGCCGACGACCGCCCAGACGATCCGCGACTTCCAGATCGAACGGTACGCCATCTGCCGGAACTGTCACGAAGAGCAGTACACCCGCGCCCAGGACAGTGTGCATGGTGAAATCCTGCGGGCGGGACGGCTGGAAGCAGCGACCTGCGTGGATTGCCACGGCGGGCATGACATCCAGACGCCGGATGAACCCCGCCAGCGCATTTCGCTGACCTGCGGGCGCTGCCACGGCGCGATCTTCGAGGAATACCAGGACAGCATCCACGGCTCGGCGCTGCTGGCCGAGAGCAACCCGGATGTGCCGACCTGCATCGACTGTCACGGCGTTCACAACATTCAGAACCCGACCACGGAACTTTTCCGGGTGCGGTCGCCGGAACTGTGCGCCCAGTGCCATGCTGATGCCAGCATCATGGACAAGTACAATATCAGCACACACGTTTTCGACAGCTATCTGACGGATTTCCACGGCTCGACGGTGACGCTGTTCGAGCAGCAGGACCCGAATGTCGTGACCAACAAGGCGGTCTGTTACGACTGTCACGGCGTGCATAACATCACGGCTGTGGATGATGAGGGCGCATCGACGATCCGGGCCAATCTGGTGACGACCTGCCGGCAGTGCCATCCTGATGCCAGCCTGGACTTCTCGGCGGCCTGGCTGGGGCATTACCCGGCGACGATGGACACGCATCCGGTCTTCTTCGTGGCGAAGCAGTTGTATACCGTGCTGACGCCGATCATCCTTGTGATTGTGGCGCTGCTGATCGTTTCCGACCTGTTCCGGCGGTTCCGCCAGCGCATGAGCGGCAGCAAGGGAGCGTGAGGCGATGGCTAACCGGGCTGACCCTGTTCGTTCTGTTGGATTTGACTCGGTGGCGCTGCGGCGCATCGAGCGTCTGGTCGTGGTCGTGGCGATCATCGGGCTGGCGGTGACCGGCCTGCCGCAGAAGTTCGCCATCGAGCCGTGGGCACGTGCCCTGTTCGTCCTGCTGGGGGGGATCGAAAGCGCCCGCATCCTGCACCGCTTCCTGGCGATCCTGCTGATCGCCGAGTCGATCTATCATGTGGCGGCGTTGGGCTACCGCGCTTTTGTCTACGGTCTGCGACCGGGGCTGTTCCCCGGCCTGCGCGATTTCGGCGCGGGGGTGAAGCAGTTCCTGCGGAACCTGGGACTCGGATCGGGAGAGACTACCTACGGCTTCGCGCTGAAGTGGGAGTATGTGCTGCTGTTCATCAGCGTGCTGATCCTCATCGTTACCGGGCTGATCCTGTGGAATCCGATTGCCGTGACCAGCACGCTGCCGGGCGAAACCGTTCCGCTGGCACGGAGCGTGCATGGCGACCAGGCGATCTTGCTGGTGGCCGGGTTGGTGCTGCTGCGGGTGGGCATCTTCTTGTGGCGGCCGCGCCGCGAGTCTGAAACCGTCAGTTCGCCCGCGCCATCTGAGCGGGTGGAGCAGCGCCGCCGCACCTATCTGCCGGTGGCGGCGGTGGGCGCTCTGTTGATTGCCGTGGGACTGTTCGTCTTCACCACATCGCAGACGACGGCTATCCACACCGTGCCACGCCAGCACGGAGTCGTATATGCGCCGCAGGGATTGGATGAAGTCGGCGATCCGGTGGTGGGGGCGGCGCTGTGGTCTACGCTGCGGTGTTCGTTCTGCCACGGCGCGGAGGCGACCGGCGGGGTGCGCGGCGAACCTTCGCTGCGGCGGCCTGATCTGACCTTCGAGGCGTTCTTCCAGCAGGTACGAGTCGGCAGCGAGACGATGCCGGCCTTCAGCCCGGAAGAACTGCCGGACGGCTATCTGATCCACCTGTGGGTCTGGCTGACAGCGCCGCAGAGTCCGTAGGAATTAGGATCGCATAGCCTCATGAATTCCGATTTGCCGGATCGGTGACGTTCAGGTAGATGAACTTGCAACCGGAGACCTGATAGACGAAATCAGGCCGGAAGTTGAGCCGCTGGTCACTCGGTTGGCCGAAGACGAGCCGATCCACGCCAGGATCGTACTGCCGCACGATGATGCGCTCCCCGGCGGCGTAGGTCTGCGCTTCCCCATTGAAGGCAAAAGCATCACTGATCGGGTTGATGACCTTGACGGACACCCAGTCGATGGCGTTCATCTGCATCAGCTTGCGAAACCCAAGCTGCTGGACCATCCGCAGGGCATCGCCAAGGGGCTGGCGCTGATCTGCCCGGATGTGACCTTCCAGGATGGTTCCCTGCTCGGAATCGGTGAAGTTGAAGGCTGTTTGCTGTTTTTCGGGCGCATGGGTGAAATCGGCTGCCGCCAGCCGCGCATCCAGTCCCAGTAGTTCGCGGTTGTAAAGGACGACGTTCTCGGCATCGTTCCACAGCCGCCAGCAGAACATCCGTATCGATGGGTGGAAGAGCAGCGCATCCAGCAGGCTGAAGGTCTGCGCTGGGATGGGTGGCTCTGGCTGGCGGGTCACGAACAGCGAGAATTGCAGCTCGCGGTGCGGGCCGAGGCTGGCCTGGGTGAAGTCACACAGCCATAACCCCATCAGGGCGCGGCCGGCGGCGTTCACGAGTGGGACAAGTGACTCACTCTGGAGCGCGGTTTTGGCTGCCGCCAGATCAGCGGTTCCGCCGATGAACAGGATGCGGCCATCAGTGATGTGATAAGGGAACGGAACCCGGATGCCGTTGGACAGCACACGATCACTGTCGAGGGGATACTTGCTGAAGAGATCGTCCATCACATATTCTCCACGGAATCAATAGAGGCGGCCTGCGGGCCGCCTCTATTGATTTCACTGTATTTGCCATTCTACCCTCTCATATCCAGCGATGAGAGGAAGACCGCCCTGGAGCAGGAGCTATTCGCTCTTGGCTACTTCGGGACGGGTGTAGGCTGACACGTCCCCACCCACGGCTGCAATGCTGTCCACCAGGATCTGCATGATGTAGTCCGGGTTGTGAGCAAAGTCGCCGGGGTCCTTCTGCGAGTACTGGTAGTTGTAGGCCGCGCGCAGCAGGTTCGGAGTCCAGGTCACGTAACGGTTGTCACGAATGGACTCTTCGGGGTCTGCGACGCCGTTGCCGTTGGTATCGATGTACCAGTACGGATGGGCCGAGGCATTGTAGACGATGGGTGTGCCAGCGGTCTCGGCGGCGTACTTCACGATAGCGGCGTACAGCGCTTCTTCCATCGTCCCGATCTCATCGCGGATCGGTTCGGTGGCAGAGCCATCGCCGTCGTAGTCCACCCCGGTAACGCCTTCTTCTTCCGTCCGGATCAGCAGCACATCTTCAGCCTCTTCAACATCCTCGTGGCAGTCCTCGCAGCGGTTCAGGCGGATCGTGCCTTCATGCGGGCGATGGCAGCCGGAGCAGGTGTTGGGAGCGTC
>JAEUQZ010000520.1 GCA_016788965.1 Anaerolineae bacterium
CGGCCGCACCAGCACCGCTGTCAAGGGACGTGTGGAATCCTCCGGTGGCATTCCCTATGCCTGTGTGCTGCACTACAACCCCTACCGCTCCATGTTCAGCCGCGCCGAGCCGGATTTCTATGCGGCCATTACCGATGCCTACATCATCTACCCCTGGGAAACGGATCGCGGCGTACTGGGTTTGGACATCGGCATCCCCGAAGCCAATTAGCTGGGAATCCGATGAGACTGTGTACGAAACGCGAATTTTTCTGCTATAATCGGTTCTCATGGAAATAGTCGCTGCGACCAGGTTGGGTTGGATTGTATTGTCTGATGGGTTCCGGTAAAGCTAAAGTTGCTATTGGCCGCACAGTCGTTTTCGGCAGGATAAGCCTGGTAAGTTGAAAGGCCAGGCCAAAACGCGAACTTCAGCACCGCTGTTCTTGCTCGACATCCCCTGTGTTCCACGGATGTGGGCTGCATACCCCTGACAAACACCCATCACATCTGGTCACCGAGACTCGCCGCCCGAAGTTGGCTAGGTGTTGTGTTCAGCGAATTCTCTTTTTTGAACATTTCACCCTTTTTCCTGGTAGCAAAACAGTCCCACCGGTTCGGGCATTCCGGTGAAAAATGCCCATCCGATCCATAAGGAGAGGTTGATGAAGTCGTCTAAGATCAAGAGCAGCACCGAACACAGCGGTTCGAGCGAATTCGAGCAGTTGTTAGAGTCGTCGTTTGCGTATACGCCGCCCCGTCGCGGTGAAATCCGCAACGCCATCATCTTGCAGGTGGATGTCCGTGAAGTCATTGTGGACATGGGCGCCAAGCAGGACGGTATTGTGCCCTCGCAGGACCTGGAACGCCTCGACCCGGAGGTTCGCCAGAGCCTCAAGATTGGAGCCGAAGTCCCGGTCTATGTCCTCAATCCGCGCGATCAGGACGATAACCTGATCGTCTCGATCAACATGGGCTTGCAGCAGTACGACTGGGAAAAAGCCCGCCAGCTTCTCAAATCGGAAGAGGCTGTACAGGTTTCCGTGACCGGCCACAACCGGGGCGGTGTCCTCGTCCGCTGGAATCGCCTGGAAGGGTTCATCCCCAGTTCACATCTGGTGTCCTTCAACCTCTCCAGCGACCGCCGCGACTGGAGCGAAATCCTGAATCGTCCCCTCGGCGTCAAGGTGATCGAGGTCGATCAGGATCGCCGCCGCCTCATCTTCAGCGAGCGCGAAGCCCAGAAGGAATGGCGTGCCCAGCAGAAGGCTCGTTTGCTGGCCGAACTCAAGGAAGGGGATCGCGTCAAGGGTGTGGTCACGGGTCTCCGCGACTTCGGCGCCTTTGTCAATCTCGGTGGCGCGGATGGTCTGATCCACGTCAGCGAACTGGCCTGGCATCGCGTCGATCATCCCCGTGATGTCCTCAAAGTTGGCGATGAGATCGATGTCTATGTGCTGGCGCTCGACCGTCAGTCCAACCGCATCGCCCTCAGCCGCAAACGTCTGCTGAGCGACCCGTGGGAAGACGCCGACAAGCGTTACCACGAAGGTCAGCTCATCGATGGCACGGTCACGAATGTGGTCGATTTCGGCGCCTTCATCGCGCTGGACAACGGGCTGGAAGGGCTGCTGCACCTGAGCGAGATGGGCGATGGGTCGCTCAAGGAACCCTACAGCTACGTCAAGAAGGGCGACCGCCTCAGCCTGCGGATCAGCCATCTCGAACCGGAGAAGCGCCGCGTCGGGTTCACCCAGCGTTGGGGTACGGACTCGGCACAGGGTGAAGAAGGCGAGTCCGCGCCGGAAGACGCTCCCCAGGATGCAGTGGATGCCGCGCCCGCTGCTGAAATCGAAGCAGAGGATATTCCGCCTGCCGATGTTCCGCCTGCCGTCGAAGAAACAGAAACGGCTGAGCCAGAACAGTCGGCCTGATCGCCGCTCAGACTGTCAGAAGGGAAGGGATGCCGCAGGGTGTCCCTTTTTTGTTGCGCTGCCCGTTTCTATAATTGACAGAAAATTCTCTGATTTGTATAATCCATGCGATCTTAAGGAAAGGATGAGCGTAGCTCCCTCGCAGGGCTGTTCCGCTCGCACCCACAGTAGTGCGTTTCGTAGCTTTTCACAATACGTTCTGCTGCACTCGGTAACATGGGGCTGCCCGGTTCACCGGGTTTTGCTGCGTTTATTTCCTGACGATCAAAAAACATCGTTCGATCCCTGGGGGATATAGATTTATGCCTGTACAAACTGCTCTACCCGACAGCATCACCGACGATATGGATTTCGCCGCGATGCTAGAAGCCTCGTTCGCCAGAGAGCCGGAGCGCGGTGATACCATCACCGGCACGATTCTGGCGGTCGATTATCAGGGCCTGATCGTGGACGTTGGCCTGAAGCGGGACGGCATCGTTCCGCGACGGGACTTCGAGCGCGTCGGCAAAGATCCCAGCACCTACCATGTCGGAGACGACATCGAGGTGACGGTCGTCCGCATCGAAGACCAGGATGACAACCTCATCCTTTCGGTGTCGCAGGCCGAACAGAGTGAGGACTGGAAGCGAGCCGAACAGCTCATGACCAGTGAGGAAATCTGGGAAGGGATTCCGATTGACGCCAACAAGGGCGGCCTGATCGTGCCCTTCGGCAACCTGCGCGGGTTCGTTCCTGCCAGCCACGTCGTCGATCTTCCCCGCAACATCAGCGAGGACGACCGCAAGGGTTACATGATGATGCTTCTGGGGAAGAAGATTCCGCTGAAGGTCATCGAGGTCAACCGCAAGCGCCGCCGTCTGGTCTTCAGCCAGCGCGATGCCCAGCGCGGTCGCCGTGAAGCCCGCAAGGAACTGCTCCTGGACGAACTGCGCGAGGGCGAGGTTCGCCGCGGTGTGGTCAGCGGTCTGCGCGATTTCGGCGCGTTCGTCGATCTCGGTGGAGCCGACGGCCTCATCCACATCTCGGAACTGGCTTGGCATCGTGTCAAGCACCCGAAGGAAGTTCTCAACGTCGGCGACGAAATCGAGGTCTACATCCTGCGGCTGGATACCGAGGGGAAGCGCATCG
>JAEUQZ010000521.1 GCA_016788965.1 Anaerolineae bacterium
CTATCGTGGTGATATGGGGTTTGGTTCCCCTCCTTGCGAAGCGGGGAGGGGCTAGGGGAGGGGATCGTTCCTATCCCACCAGCCCCCGCCGCACCTTCACAACCTATGAAACGCGAATTTCGCATCCCATCGTTGCTGCAAATTTCACGCAGTTGCAACTGCAACATTTTCAACTTTTGCAACATTTCGCGGGTGGGCAGCGATCTCCTGACACAAACGGCGTGGGTGGCGTGTCCGCCATTGCCGCCATTTCCGCCACAAAACCGGGGAGTCTTCCCGTGAGGATCGCTTCAGAACGTGAGGAGTTGTCACAAAATCGAACTCTTGCGCCTGTTTCGCCACCACCATCTGGCACAGAATTGCCGTTCCGCAATTGCCGAAATTGCCGCAGTTTCCGCAACAAAAACGCCCATGCAGACGAGATCGGGAACCAGTGATCGATCAGCCATCTGTTTCTGGTGTCCCTTTAGTGGACATGGCTTTTTGGCAGCCAGATCACTTGAGTGTCTGGCGGCGCACTTGCAGCATTTCTGGCACAAAGCTGCTTACATGCAAGCCCTTTGGCACACAATTGCCATTCTGCCGCTGCTGCAATTGCCGCCATTTGTGCCAATTCGTCCGTCCGGCATGGACGACTTGGACGACATTTTGGACAATTCTCACATTCTCATTCTCATCATTCTTATCACTTTTCTCATCGCCCCTCTTCGGCGCATTTTGTATAGCTACAAGTTATAAGCGATCAACTAATAAATACCTGCATTGTTCTATCAACTATAAACTATAAACTATAAACTATTAACTTTTCCGATCTGGCTATCAGCTATGAGCTACCCCAATCCGGGAACTGCATACTGGTTCCCGGCTGGCGCAGCAGCACGGCTTCGATCCCCCGCGCCAGATCGACCAGAAAGAGCGACAGGTCGCCATCAGTCGGGCGGGCAAACCCGGAATAGACCACATAGCGGCCGTCCGGCGACCAATCGGCCATGAAGGGGCTGTTCCCCCGCTGGTTGACCTGCCGCGTACTGGCATCTTCGATGTTCACGATGAACAGGCCGATATCCGAGGCGGTCGAGAGCGTGCCCGTCGAGAACATCACCTGGGAGCCGTCCGGCGACAGACTCGGCCAGAGAATCTGTGTGCCGTTGAAGGGAATGCGGACGCGGGCCAGTTGGTAGAGGCAGCCGCCTCTGGGTAGATCGAAGCAGGCCGTATCCAGCAGGTACGGCCCGCTCAGGCTGAAATCGGTGAAGACGATGCGGCTCCCATCCGCCGACCAGTGAAGCTGCGAAAGCAACTGCGCGGCCACCACCGGGATCGTGATGGTCTGGCAGGCGGTCGGCGAACTCCCATCCCAGCAGGCACGGGGCAGGACGATCAATTGCTGGCCGTTGGCATCCAGTCCGGCCAGCAGGGAGCCATCCGGCCCCCAGGTCAGGCGCATCTCATCGGCGAAGTCGAGCGGCACGGAGGGACAATCTCCGCCCGAACGCAGGCAGGCGGTTCGGTAAACCCGCCAGCCCGCCGATTCATGGACGGCCATGAAGTCCCCATCCGGCGACCATTGGGAGACGACCAGCGAATACAGATCGTCGGCCAGCGCCGCGCCAACATGAGGACAGCCCCCCAGCAGCGACTCGCAGCCGGCCGGGGTGATGTGCAGCGTGAAAGCGCGGCCGTCGCCGAACGCGATCTCCGGGAGCGGGGGCAGCGCCATCCGCCAGAACCCGATCCAGACGAGCAGCGCCAGCATCAGCCCCAGCAGGAGCCACAAGGTTTGCCGAAATATGAACAATGTAAAAACTTTCCAACCTTAAGCTTTTAGCCCGCTGCAATGCCCATCTGGGATTATGATAACGTATAGGAAATGGTTCCGGTTGTCACGCACAGTCGGTGACGTTCAGCACTTCAAGAGCCGTACTGATGATCGATCCAGCACTCGACAACGCGACCCTGACGCCCAAATTGATCGTGGATAGCTACCGCCACGCCTACCGTCAGGTGCATGAGCGCGATCCGCTCATCATCCACATGTTCGCCGAATGGTATCACGTCAACGGCGAAACGGTGCATCGCGTCGCCCTGTTCCACGAGATCACCCGGCTGCGTGGGCTGGCTCAACAGCAGCAGCGCCAAAGCCAGACGGTAGATCGCGGCCTGATCCAACGCCTCATCTCGCGGCTGCGCGGCATCTAACCCCCGATGCCGCTGATCGTCGTCGCCTCCCAGAACCCGGTCAAAATTCAAGCGGCCCTGGACGGCTTCCAGCGTTCCTTCAGCGAATCGACCTTTGCGGCGCGGGGAGTGAGTGTTCCCTCCGGCATTGCCGACCAGCCGATGTCCGATGCCGAGACGCTCCAGGGGGCGCTCAACCGGACGCAGGCCGCCCGCGAGGCCGCGCCCGATGCGGACACCTGGGTCGGGATCGAGGGCGGCTGCGAAGACCTGTACGGCCACCTGTGGGCGTTTGCCTGGGTGGTGGTCATCGACCGCGCCGGGCTGATGGGGCGGGCGCGGACAGCGGCCTTCATGCTGCCGGACGAGGTGGCGGCGCTGGTGCGCCAGGGCGTCGAACTGGGCGAGGCCGATGATCGCGTCTTCGGGCGGGTCAACTCCAAACAGGGGAACGGCGCGGTCGGCCTGCTGACCGGGGATGTGATCGACCGGGCGGGTTATTATGAACACGCGGTGGTGCTGGCGCTGATCCCCTTCAGGAACCCGGCGCTCCGCTTCGGGTGAGGCCGCGACACCATAACACCGCCTGTAGGATTAATGTTCTTCTGGTTTGAGTTTAGTTTGCGTTTGTGCTATTCTATTGCGATGTTGTGAAGCAAACCGCATGCGAGGCGTCATGTCTGACCGTCAACAGCATCACCGTATTCTCACCACACGTCCGAAAGCTCCCCCACAGCCACATTGGGAATACATTGACCTGGACAGCCTTGATGAGGAAACGATTGCCTCATCCGAGAGTGATACCCAGCTCATGCAGAAGGTCGAGAGTCGGATTCTGTTCCACAGTCGCA
>JAEUQZ010000522.1 GCA_016788965.1 Anaerolineae bacterium
GTCGAGGAACGTCTCAACAGGGATATCAGCCGTATCGATGCAGGTACGCGCCACGGTCATTACGCGGCCACCAGCCCGCTCCAAACCGCAATGCAAGCAGTCGCTGTGGAGGTCTTCCTGAAGTATCCGCTGGCTTATCTGGCCGGTATTCCAATCGGTCTGGCGCGTATTCTGATCCTAATCGGTGGACTATCACTTTGGGGCGAGATATGGGTCGCGGCCTGGAACATCGGTTTGCTCGTCCTGTCCATACTTGGCTGGGCAATCGCTTGGCGCTCCGGACACCGCCGCTTCGTGATAATCTCCATCGTGGTGAGCGCCTATTTCATTCTGGGCACACTATTCGTCCAGACATCGGGAATAGATGTCCGGGCGCGGACGATGCTGACTCCTCTACTGGTGATCGCAGCCGTCATTGCCTTGTCCAGATGGACCAACAAATTGGCGTTGAATGTACAGCCGACTTGATCGCTTCGGCGGGAACTCACCAAAAATCGGTCAATCGGCTAAGAAACACAGAAGGTGGAACCATGCCCTACATCCATCAGGTCTCCGACGACGAAGCCGAAGGCCCCGTCAAGCGCGAACTCGACAAAGCCAGGAAGCGGGCTGGCCGCGTCTGGAACATCGTCCGCATCATGACCCCCAATGCCGAAGCGCTTCGCACCTCCATCAGCTTCTACAGCGCCCTCATGCACGGTGACTCACCCCTCAGCCGCCCCCAGCGCGAGATGCTGGCCGTCGTCGTCAGCCGCGCCAACGGCTGCCACTACTGAACCCAGGCCCACGCCCATGACCTCCGTGCTGAGGTCACGCACCTGGAACCCGCCGCTGCCGATGCCTATGTCGATGCCATCGCCCGCGACTGGCGTTCGGCGCCGCTCTCCGATGTGGACGCGCTCCTCTGCGACTTCGCCGAGAAACTCACCCTCCACCCGGCCCAGATGACCGCCGCCGATGTCGAGGCGCTGCGCGACGCTGGCCTGGACGACCGCGCCATCCACGACGCCGTGCAGATCATCGGCTACTTCAACTACATCAACCGCGTCGCCGATGCGCTCGGTGTCGAACCCGAGACCTTCATCCGCCCCTGGGGCGCGTGAATCCTTTCAGGATTGATCCACTTTTGCCCCTCTGCTATAATGCCTTCCGGTGTAATAGACCGGCAGGCTCGCTGTCCAGCCCGCTCGGCGTCAACAACCAGGACGGTACGGAAAACCATGCCCATCGAGAAAAACTTGAAACAGGTCGTCATGCAGGACTATGCCCGGCACGAAGGGGATACCGGGTCGCCGGAAGTTCAGATTGCGATCCTGACGACACGCATCAACCAGCTCACCGATCACCTCCGCGTGCATTCGCATGACGAACACTCACGCCGGGGTCTGCTCAAGCTGGTCGGGCAGCGCCGCCGCCATCTGAAGTACCTCAGCCGCAAGAACCCCGATGCCTACCGCGACCTCATCAGCAAATTGGGTCTGCGCCGCTAGGGCAGGTGAGGCTGTACATCATCCGCAATCTTCTGGATGCCTCCACCGGGGGCATCCTTCATGGCTATTGCCCGGCAGAACAGGAATTGGAGTGTGGGGCTAAACACCATTCGTTTGGCAATACATTCCAGTCCCTGGCTGCCGGGCTTATTCGTTAGAGGAGACTGAACGATCTATGGAAACGATCACGACCCCCATGGGGGCCAACCATCGCTTCACCGCCCGGCTGGGTGCAAGCGAAATCATCATCGAGACCGGCAAGCTGGCTGAACAGGCTGGCGGCGCGGTCACCGTCCGCGAAGGCGATACCGTCGTCTTCGCCACCGCCACCATGAGCAAGCATCCCCGCCCCGGCGTGGATTTCTTCCCGCTCAGCGTCGATTACGAAGAGAAGATGTATGCCGCCGGACGTATCCCCGGCAGCTTCTTCCGCCGTGAGGGTCGCCCGTCCGAGCAGGCCATCCTCATCTCGCGCGTCATCGACCGCCCCATGCGCCCGCTCTTCCCGGATGACCTGCGGAACGAAGTCCAGATCATCCTGACCACCTTCAGCCACGACCAGGAACACCATGTCGATATGCTCGGCATCATCGCCGCCAGCGCCGCGCTGAACATCTCCAACGTGCCCTGGAACGGCCCGGTCGCCGGTGTGCGCGTCGGCCTGATCGACGGCCAGTTGGTCGTCAACCCGACCCTCTCGCAGCTTGCCAAGAGCGAACTCGACCTGCGCGTCGCCGGAACCGCCGATGCCATCAACATGGTCGAATGCGGCGCGAAGGAAGTCGATGAGGAGACCATGCTGCGTGCCCTCAAGCTCGCCCATGACTCCCTCCAGCCCGTCATCGCCGTCCTCAACGAGATGCGTGCGGCCCTCGGCAAATCCAAGTCCACCTACACCCCGGCGGCCACCAACCAAACCCTGGCGGCGGAAGTCTCCGCCCGCACCCAGGAAAAGATCCGCCAGATCATCGTCGAGAAGACCGAGCGCGAAGGCCGCAACGAAGCCCTCGACGCCCTCCGCGAAGAACTCGTCGGCGTCTACATCGAGCGCAACGAACTCGTCACTGATGACCAGGAAACCATCGAACTCGGTGACGCCCGCGAAGCCTTCAACGAAGTCATCAAGAAGGAAGTTCGCCGCCGCATCGTCGAAGATGCCGTCCGTCCCGATGGCCGCAATTACACCGAAATCCGCCCGCTGGCGGCGGAAGTCGGCCTGATCCCGCGCGTGCATGGCTCCGGCCTGTTCACGCGCGGCGAGACCCAGGTGCTGACGCTGGCCACGCTCGGCACCCCGCGCGACGCGCAGGAGCTGGACACGCTCTCGCCTGACGACGAGAAGCGCTACATGCACCACTACAACTTCCCGCCCTTCAGCACCGGCGAGACCTCGCCGCTGCGTGGGCCGAAGCGCCGCGAAATTGGTCATGGTGCGTTAGCCGAAACTGCACTGCGTTGGGTCATGCCGCCAGAAGATGTATTCCCCTATACCGTGCGTCTGGTCAGCGAAGTGCTGAGTTCTAATGGCAGCACTT
>JAEUQZ010000523.1 GCA_016788965.1 Anaerolineae bacterium
CGCGTGGGCAATGAAGCCGCCGAAGCCACCCGGCGCGGAAATTACGGCTGGTTCCTGCTCGTGACCGGACGGCCGCAGCAGGCCCAATCGACCATCGAATACGCGCTGCGAGCCAGCCAGCAGTTCGGCCTGGAACTGGCCGCGGCCATTCAGACCGACAACCTGGGGTTGATCCAGGACGCTCAAGGCAGCTATCCACGGGCGCTCGAATTGCATGATGAGGCGCTGCGCCACATCCAGGCCGCTGGCAATCTCCACTGGGAACACCTGATCCAGATGAATCGCGCCCAGACGCTCCTCAGTCTGAACCGCGCCGCCGAAACGGGGACGCTCTTCGAGTCGGCGCTGGCTTACGCGCGTCCCGTCGAGGATGTCGAAGTTATCATCCGGGCATTATGCGGTCTGGCGAATTTGGCAGTTCGGGAAGGAAAAGCGGGCGAGTCCGGCGGGCAGATCAATGAGGCGGTGCAGTTAGCGCGGCGGGCGGACTTGCGGCGGCTGCTGGCCGAGGCGCTCAGCCTGCGGGCGGAAGCTCAGGCGGCAGGCGGTCACCGGGAGGAAGCGGCGCGGGCCTGGAGCGAGGCTCAGAAGCTCTACGCCATGCTGCAAGCGCCGCAAGCCAGAATGCAGCCATCCTGGCTTCAGCCTGGTTCCGTGTGATTGAGTCTTAGGGTTCCGTCTCGAAGGGACGTTCAATGACCACGCCTTCCGGCGACACCAGGCTCAGCACCTTGCCGCCGTGCGCCCGTTCCAGCCGCACCCACAGACGGCGCAGCAGATCCTCACGCTCGATCTCGACCAGCGTCGGATCATCGAAAGCGGTTTCGATCTGTTCGATGGCGGAGATTTCCAGCGGTGTTGGGGAGAACCAGGCCATGTTACCCTTCCTTCATTGTTCAGCAATCCTTACTTCATACTCTAAAGGTTTCCCGCGCTGAAATCGGTAAAGAAGAATGAATTTTTCCTGAAGGTTGTGAAAGGATCGACATGGCGCGTTTCTGGTTCATTTCCGCCCCGCTGCACGGCCACCTGGATTGGGGCGGTTTCCTTAAGACGGCGCAGGTGTTGGCAGCGCGCGGCCATGCCGTGACCTGGATCAGCGAAGCGCCCATCGGCCCGGTCGTCACAGCCGCGGGCCTGGATTTCACCGCCGTCAAGCGAACCGGCTGGCTCTGGCCGCCGCCCCCGGCCCCTGACCTCAGCGCCATTCCGCCGCAGGAGGCCGTGCTGCTGCGCTACCGCCGAGCGCTGGATACCTGGATGAGCGAAGACCTGATCGCCGAGGCCGTGACCGAACTAGTGGCGCTGGCCGGGCAGATTGGCACACCCGACGTCATCGTGACCGATCCCTTCCTGAGCGCGGCGGCGCTGGCTGCCGAGGCGCTGGATGTCGAACTGGCCGTCTGCGGCTGGCCCGCCCAGCAGGAACTCAATGACGATTTTCTCTTCCCGGTGCAGAAGATGCTCGGCCAGGAGAGCCGCGACCGCCTCGACCGGCTCAGCGCCCGCTTTGGCCTGACCGCCCGCTACTTCTCCGGCGGCCCCACCCCGTCGATCCTCAGCCCCCGGCTGCACATCAGCTACTTCAATGCCCACTGGTATCAGGCCGACGCCGAATCGATCCTGCCCCAGACGCTCTGGGTCGGCGGCGCTCCCACCCCGCCCAGCGATGCGCCGCCCACCTGGTTGAGCGACCTTCCCGTCGATTGGCCGCTGGCCTTGATTATATTGGGCACAGTCTTCACGGGCGATCTGGGCTTCTTCAGTTGGGCGGCGCAGGCTGTCGCCCGCTCAGGCTATGTGCCCGTCGTTGTCCTGGGACGCAACCCCATCGCGCCGGAGCAGAAGGCCGAACTCAAAGCCGCGCTCCCCAAGCATACCCGTTTGCTCTCCTGGGTTCCGTTCGATCACGTCCTGCCCCGCACCCGCCTGATGATCCATCACGGCGGCATGGGCACGACCCATGCGGCCGTCGTTCACGGCATCGTCCAGATGGCCGTGCCCCACGCAGCCGACCAGCGCGGCAACGCCCGGCGCATCGCCCAGGCAAAGGTCGGCCTGAACCTCACCGCCCATGAGGTGCGCCACGGGGCGCTGCTGGAAGGAACCCGCGCCCTGACCCGCGACGCGCAAATTCAGGAAAACGCCCGCCAGCTTGCCGCCGATTTTCACGCCCTCGGCGGCCCACCCCGCGCCGCCGCCGCCCTCGAATCCCTCGTCAGCCCCTCCGCCTGACTTTGCGCCCTTGCCTATGCTTGTGAAAGATTACCCCACACTCTCCGTATGATCTTGGCGCCCTTGGCGTCTTGGCGGTTCAATTTGTATTGTTTTTGCTTTGCGTTCTTTGCGACTTTGCGGTTAAATCTTCCTCTCTTGTCTTTCCTCTGTGGCCTCTGTGTCTCTGTGGTGGAATTTGTATGACTGCGTATCACTTCCGCCCGGCGATCATCACATCATGGAAGTCGAAGCTGGCCTCCGGCGTCCCCGCGCAGACCGGATTCCAGAACGCCCGCACCGCGTCGGGAGCCTGCGCCAGCAGCACATGCAGCCGCTCGATGACCTCCGGCGTGCAGCCCTGCCGCTCCGCCCAGGGCAGCATCCGGTTCCCCGGACGGTCGAAGATTTCCAGGTGCGCCACCGTCAGCCCGGCGTCCAGGAACATGCCCTCCCACTCATACGGCGCGTACAGGCGGTGATGGCTCGGATCGCGCAGCCGCTCGAAGGCATCCACGTACCGCGCCGCCCGGTCATCATCCGGCACAGTGTTGTCTTCGACCAGCAGCACCCCGCCCGGTTTCAGCACGCGCGCGCACTCCTGGACGAAGCGGAAGCAGTCCGGGAAATGATGCGGCGCGATCCGGCAGGTCACCAGGTCGAAGCTCGCCGCCGGCAAGCCGGTTTCCTCGGCTCTGCCGAGGACGTAGTCGAGCGTCACGACCGCCGCCGCGTCCAGCGCGCGCGACGCGGCGATCATCTCGGCGGAGAGGTCGAGGCCGGTGACGCGCAATCCGCGCTG
>JAEUQZ010000524.1 GCA_016788965.1 Anaerolineae bacterium
CCCCTCTGTATGATCTCTGTGTCTCTGTGGTTCAATTCTTGTCTTCCCTGATCCCTACTCCACCCCCTCCGGCAGCGTGAACATCCCGTCCGCGCCCGCTTCAAACGGCACAACCTCCACCACCGCCTCCAGATTGAGCGGCCCGTAAATGTGCGGGAACAACTCGCTGCTGCCCGCCTCTGGCTGCCGCGTCTCCGGGTTGATCGGTCTCTCGAAGACCACATCGGCGCTCACCCGCCGGTGATCGATGCACAGCAGCACCAATCCCCGCTGCCCGGCATAGAACCGATTCGCCACCATGACGACCTGCGCTGCCGTCGAGCAGTGGATGAACCCCTCCGTCGCCAGCGACTCAGCGGTGTACTGCCCCGCTTCCACGGCCTTCGCCCACCGCTCTGCCTGCGTAATATGGTAAATCACGTCCCTCGCCTTTCTCCAAATACCGCGCCATCCAGATAGCGCCTCAGTTCCTCGACCCGCGCCGCGATGATCTCCACCGCCCGCCCCTGCACGTAGGCATCCTCCCGGTGACGCGCGATCCACCGGCACGAGGCCACCTGCCGCGCCGCCATGAAGGTCTCCAGCGCCTCCGACCAGCCCTCCGGCAGCCGCGAAACGGTCTCATATCCTTCGATCAGCGCCGCCCGGCACGCGCCATATCCCACCTCTGCCCGCAGCATCCACAGCATCGGCGCCAGGTCGTACAGATAGTATCCCCAACTGCACTCATCGAAGTCAACCGCCCCGACCATCTCCCCCTGAAACACCACATTCTGCGGGATCACATCGGCATGGATCAGCCCGAACACATCCCGCCCGCGTCCCAACCCGGCCATCACTGCCCGCACCCGGCCCTCCACCGCGCCGAAGACCGCCCGCTGTTCCTCCGTGAACAGCCGCTCCCCTTCCCCCGCGTGATACGACGACCCTTCCCCGAAGAACCCATCGGCATCCAACGCCGGCCGCTCGAATCCCGGTGGCGGCACATACCCCCGGCTGAATTCATGCAGCCGCGCCAGATACACCCCCACCTGCCTGACCTGCTCCGGCTGGATCGTCCCCGGCGTGCAGGCCGTCCCCTCCACCCATTCCAGCAAAGCGCACGGCAGCGCCTCCCCATCGGGCAACCGCGCCCAACTCAGCAGATCGCCCCCCAGCGTGCGGATCGGCCTCGGCGCGAGCAAATCCGTCTCGCGCCGGATCGCCTCCAGCCACGTCAGTTCCGACTCGATCCACGCTATCGCTTTATGCCCAGTCCGGTGAATCCGCAACGCGCAGCGCGGCCCATCCGGCCGCGTCACCCGGTAGACCACGCTGCTCGTCTCGCTCACCCATTCCAGTTCGGCCCCGGCCAGCCCATACGCCCCCAGCGCCTCCCTCTCTGTGCCTGCTCCCAGAATCCCCCTCCGTATTTCTCTGCGTCCTCTGCGCCTCCGCGGTTAAGATTCTGATCCCCGCCCTCTGGATTCCTTTGCGTTCTTTGCGTCTTTGCGGTTAGATTCTTCCCTACTTCAACTCTGCCGTCGGCTGGTCGCGGATCGACAGGTAGTTCCGGTAGCGTCGCCCGCTGATCTCGCCGCGCTCCATCGCCGCCTTGACCGCGCAGCCCGGCTCGGTCTGGTGTTGGCAGTCCAGCCCAAACTTGCACTGCCCGACGAAGGGCGCGATCTCCGGGAACAACAGACCCACATCGTCCATGTCCGTATCCCACAGGCCGAAGGTCTTCATGCCCGGAGTATCGACGATGTAGCCGCCGCCGTCCAGCGGAAACATCTCCAGGTTGGTCGTGGTGTGCCGCCCTTTGTCGAGCATGACGTTCACCGCGCTCACCCGCAGACCCAATCCGGGCTGCACCGCGTTCAGTAGCGTCGTCTTGCCCACGCCGGACATCCCCACCAGCGCCGAGAGTTTCCCGGTCAGCTTCTCCCGCAGCGCCTCGATCCCGTCCCCCGTCGAGGAATTCGTCAGCAGCACGGCGTAGCCGATCCGCCGGTAATCCTCGACCACCTCCATCAGTTCATCCATCTGGTGCTTCCGCAGCAGATCGATCTTGGTGACGCACACCATCGCCGCCACCCCGCATGATTCGGCGCTCGCCAGATACCGGTCGATCATCCCCCAGCGCGGCTTCGGCTGCGCGCCGGATACCACCGGGATGACCACATCCACGTTGGCGACGATGACCTGTTCCAGCGGCTTCGGGCCGGGCGCGCGCCGCGTCAACTGCGTCCGGCGCGGCCGCACCTCGGTGATTAATCCGCTGCCCTCTCCTGCGTCGGTATACACCACCTCATCGCCAATCGCCACCGGATCGACCATATGGATGTCCTCGATATCCACCACCCGGTGATGTCCGATGGACGAGCGGTCGGCAATCGGATAGATCAGCACCTTACGCAGCCGGTTCGAGATCGCGCACGTCACCACTCGCTCCCCGGAACGCACATGGTAGATGCCCGTCGATTTCTTGAAAACGATCCCGCTCAGCACGAGCGGATGAGTGTCAAATGCATTCAGAGACAAGGTTTGGAGTCCTCGGTTCATTCGATTCACAGTGAATGATCCCGTTGGAGAGTCCCGATGCCTTTCATCGCGCATCCAGGAATCCCAACAGGCTTCGCGTGCGTGAGCCGAAGCCGAGGTCGCTTTTCAGAGGATCAGAAAGGGGAGACCGTCAGCCAACCGCCCAGGCGCGCAAGACACAACCGCTGTGGGGGACAAGGGTTCCTTTTGCCATCTGCGCCTCCTGTGCATCATCGAGGATAACAACCACACTCTATCACGCTTCGCCGCTCACCGTCAATCCGCCTTTCGACGGACATCGCCTGTCCTCGCCCGATTTCACGAGAGTCAACACCAGGCCACCACGGGTCTATACGGACAGCACCACACCGTCTTTCTCCGTATTCCTTTGCGTCCTTTGCGTCTTTGCGGTCAAGATTCTTGCCCAAAACCCTCCGTATGATCTTGGCGTTCTTGGCGTCTTGGCGGTTCAATTCTCTTTC
>JAEUQZ010000525.1 GCA_016788965.1 Anaerolineae bacterium
GCTGCATTTCGTCTGATCCCGGCGCGTGTTACGATTGGCTCCGAGTACGCAGCCATGCTATTGAAGGAGCCGCACCGTGGAGTGGTTGAAAACCCTGTTTGGCGTCCACAAACCGATCATCGCTATGTGTCATCTGAAGGCGCTGCCCGGCGACCCCGGCTATGACCGCGAGCAGGGCATGGACTTCATCATCGAAAGCGCCCGCAAAGACCTGTATGCGCTCCAGCGTGGCGGCGTGGATGGGGTGATGTTCTCCAACGAGGCCAGCCTGCCGTATCTCACCGCCGTGGAGCCGATCACGCTGGCGTGCATGGCGCGGGTGATCGGCGAACTGCGGAGCGAGATCAATGTGCCCTACGGGGTCAACGTCCTGTGGGACCCCAGCGCGTCCATCGATGTGGCGGTGGCGACGGGCGGGCTGTTCGTGCGGGAAATCTTCAGTGGGGTGTATGCCAGCGATTACGGCTTGTGGAACACCAACGCCGGCGCGGTCATCCGGCATCAGCACGCCGTCGGCGGCCAGCATATCCGGTTGTTCTACAACATCGTGCCGGAGTCGGCGGTCTATCTGGCGCAGCGGGATGTGGCCGAGATTGCCCGCTCGACCGTGTTCGTCGCCCGGCCAGATGCGCTGTGCGTTTCCGGGCTGACGGCGGGGGCAGCGACCTCCTCGGCGACGCTTCAGCGGGTCAAAGCGGCTGTGCTGGAAACGGCGGTCTTCGCCAACACCGGCGTGACCATTGACAACGTGGCCGAGCAGCTTGCCATCGCCGACGGGACGATCACGGCCACGCACTTCAAGCGCGACGGCTACATCTGGAACGAAGTCGATGAGCAGCGGGTCAGCGCCTTCATGCGGCGCGTGCGGGACGTGAGGAGCAGCTTGAGATGAGCGGGGAAGACGCCCATGCCCGTGCTATAATGCGGTCAAAGGCTGAGGACAGAAGACCATGAGCGACACGGTAAAAAGCGGCCTGGGCATCGCCGAGGTCATCGGCAGTCAGCGCGAGGCGCTGCTGGCGCTCTGCGCCCGCTACGGCGCGAGCGATGTGCGCGTCTTCGGCAGCGTCGCCCGGCATGAGGCCGGGCCGGAGAGCGACATCGACCTGCTGGTGAAGTTCCAGGAGGGTTCCAGCCTGTACGAACTGTCGGCGCTCTGGCAGGACCTCCGCGACCTGCTGGGACGCGAGGTCAGCCTGGTGAGTGAAGCCGGGCTAAGGGAAAGCTTCCGCCGCCGCATCGAGAAAGACCTGGTTGCGCTGCATCACGTCTCTGTCAATGAGGAGCAAACCTGATGACCATAACCAAACTCGCTGATCTCACCCTGGATGAACTCCGAGCCATCATCCAGCAGGAGATTCGCCAGAGCAGCACGATCCAGGAAGGCTACGCCCGGCTGCTGGCTCATCGCCATTCCGGGCGCACCTATCAGGAGGTCATGGCCTCGGTCGAACGCAACCGCGTGCCTGAAGTCGCCGGCGCGCCATCGGTGGTAGAACTGCTGCGGGCGGATCGTGACAGCCGATGCGTTGAGCCTCCCACCCGCTGCTGAAATCCCCGATCTACCTCTACTTCACATCCTGCCAAGCGGTGTAGACCTCGGTCTGGCCGTGCTTGAGCGCCCGCAGCAGCGCATCCTGATCGACGGGCAGCGCGAAAATCCGCACGCCCGTCGCCCGCGTGATGGCGTTGCAGATGGCCGGCGAGGTGTTGATCGACGGGATTTCGCCCACGCCCTTCGCCCCATACGGCCCTTCGCTGGCGCGGTGTTCGATCAGGTGGGAGATGATCTGCGGCGCGTGCTTGATCCCCGGCATCTTATAGCGGGAGAGCAGCCGTGACCAGGGCACGCCGTCTTCCAGGATGAAGGACTCGGTCAGGCAGTTGCCCAGCGCCATGACGATGCCGCCCTCGATCTGCCCCTGGAGCATGAGCGGGTTGATCGCCCGGCCAATATCCGTGCCGGAGATGACCTTGAGGACGCGCACCGCTCCGGTCTCCAGGTTGATTTCGACCAGCGCCGCCTGGGTCGCGTAACTGAAGGCAAAGTGCATATCACCGCCCGTACCGAGCGGCTGCGTGGTCGGGGCCAGGTAATCGTGCTTCGCCCGTGGCGAGAGGCCGTGGCTCTTCATCCAGCGGACGACTTCGCCCAACTGCACGCGGTCGCCGTTGTAGCGCAGCAGCCCTTCCTCGTAGCGGATTTTCTCCGGCTCGACATCCAGCATCTCGGCGGCGGAGTTGCGGATCGCTTCCCGCAGCGCCCCGGCGGCGAGGCGCACCGCGTTGCCAGTGACGAAGGTCTGGCGCGAGGCGGTGGTCGGGCCGCCGTTGGGCGTCAGGTCGGTATCACACAGCAGGACTTTGACACGCCCGTACTCGACGCGCATCTCCTCGGCGACGCACTGGGCGGCCACATGGGCGATGCCCTGACCCATATCGGCGGCGGCGGTGCGGACTTCCAGCGAGCCATCTTCGAAGGCTTCAACCTCGGCCTCGGAACGATCCGGCGCGCCCCCGCCCAGGCCGGTGTTCTTGTAGGCGCAGGCTACGCCCCAGGCATAGGCCAGATGGCCTTCGCGCCAGGCCCAGCGGAAGCCGTGGCCGTTCCCGTCGGCGACCATATCGCCGCGCACCTTGTCGATGGTCTCGATCAGACCGACGGATTCACGCAGGAGCTGCCCGGTGGCAGTGGTGACACCGACCTTCTGGGCGTTCAGGCGGCGGAACTCCAGCGGATCGAGGCCGAGCGCGTCGGCCAGCAAGTCCATGTTCTGCTCGACGGCGAAGGCCGATTGGGTGACGCCGAAGCCCCGGAAGGCTCCCGACGGGGTGTTGTTGGTGTACATGGCGAAGCAGTCGATTTTGGCGTTGGGGACGTTGTACGGCCCCGTGGCGTGCGTGGTCGCTCGCGTCATGACTTTATCGGAGAGCGAAGCATAGGCTCCGCCGTCGCCATAAAGCTCGGCTTCGACGGCTGTCAGCCGCCCGTCGTGGG
>JAEUQZ010000526.1 GCA_016788965.1 Anaerolineae bacterium
GGTTCCTGCCATTGAGGAAATCGAGCAGCATCCGCGTCGGCGGGGTGAGCCGGTGGTCGGACGGGCCGACCGGCATCGTCGGATTGACGACGACGACGGGCAGGCCGCGCCTGGCGGCGTCCAGGTCGGAGTCGCCACCCCGCGCACCGGAGCCGTCCCCCACAGCAGAATGCCCGCGCAGTAGAACGGAATCGTAATCACGATGACGATCACCAGCGCGATGCGCCAGTTCCGCCGCCGCTGTTCGATAGCTTCGCGCCGGGAGACGTTCACACCCACCCTCGCCTGCTCAAGACCGTTATCCTTCCAAGTCTACCACAAAGCTCTATGGCCTGCGGCGGATGGAATTACACCGCCCGCGCCTGATACAGCCGTCCATCCTCGAAGCCGCGCTTGCGATAATACGCCCGCGTCCCCACCGCCGAGATCACCGCCAGCCGCGCGTACCCCCGCTCGCGGGCGATCTCCGCCGCCCGGTCGATGAGCTGCTTGCCCAGCCCGGTATGCTGCGCCCGCCCTGATCCGACCTCACCGATCTCCAACGACTGCCCGTAGACATGCACCTCGCGGATCATCGCCGCCCCGGCCAGCTCCTCGGTCAGTGGAGCCACCTCCGGCAGCGACAGCCGCAGGAACCCAGCAATATCCCGCCCCTCGGTAATCATCTGCAGGAACACTTCCGGCCCGCAGGCCGAGTCGTACCACACCTCTTCCAGGCGCAGTTCTCCCGTCTCTACCGCCTTGAAGCGCACCTCTCGCGCCCGGATGTCCCGGCTGCGCTCGCCCTGCCGCTCCAACTCCCCTTCGACGATCTGCCGGAAGTTGGTCATCTGGTTGCCAACCACGATGTCCGTTGACGGAATATCCCGGATCACCCGCGTCAGCCGGCAGTATTCCGGCGTCAGCCGGAAGCACGCCGTCAGCACATGCAGCAGTTCCTCATGCGTATACGGCCGCCACGAGCCATCCGCATAGCGCTGCATCAATTCCGCGCTCTCGATCAGCGAACACGGATACACCTTCAGTTCATCCGGGCGGAAATCAGGATCGTCGAACATCCGCTGGTAATCGGCGATATCCCCCTCCGGCGTCGAGCCGTACAGGTTCGGCATCCAGTGCGCGTGAATCTTGAAGCCCGCCTGCCGCAGCAGCTTGACCGCCCGCCGCGTCGCCTGCACCGTATGGCCGCGCTTATTCATTCGCAGCACCCGGTCGTCGAGGCTCTGGAAGCCGATCTGCACTTTGGTGCAGCCCAACCGCCGCACCCGCAGCACCTCGTCTTCACTGATGTGATCCGGCCGCGTCTCGATCACCAATCCCACGCAGCGGCACGGAGCCATCTCGTTCTCGTAGTGCGCCGCCTCCAATTCCTCCCAGGTAGCGTATTCATCCACCTCGGAGCGTGGCCGCTCGCCCCGCGCCACCGCCTCGACCAGTTCCACCGACCGCAGCATCTCCTCGCGGTAGACCGACTGCACCACCGCGTTGTACCGCTTCTCGATGACCCGCCCATCGATCTGCGCCGTGACCGTGTTGCGGTCGGGATGCAGCAGCGAAACCGCCCGCAGCGCCTCCTCCACCGCCGCCCGTCGATCCTCCCCGCGCCCGAAGTCGTGCAGCGCGTCGAAGATGCGCCTGACGAACCAGATTTGGTACGTCTCCGGGTAGAACGACCACGTTCCCCCCAGAATGATGATCTCGATCTTGTCGGTCGGATGCCCGGTGTTATGGTAGCTTTGCAGCCGTGTGTACGTTTGCAGATACGGATCAAAGCTGTTCTGCTCCGCCCGCTGCGCCCCTGGCTCATCCGAAAGGTAGCTCTTCGGCATCCGCACATCGTTCGGGCAGAAGATGCACTCCCCCGGACACGGGAACGGCTTGGTCAGCACCGTCACCGGCGTGACCCCCGAACTGGTGCGGATCGGCTTGCGCCGCAGCCGTTCCAGCACCGCCGGCTGGAAGGCCGGCAGCGCCGTCCCCGCGAACGTCCGGTAGGCCGTGATGAGTTCATCCCGGCTGTAGATGCCGTCGCGCCCTTTCGGATTCAGCCGCAGCAGATGATCGACCTGCTGCCGGGTGATCGCTGGCCGAGCGATCACTTCCCGCAGGATCGTCAGCAGCGCTTCCCGGTGCGCCTCCAGATTCAGACTTTCCCGATGTCCCATCGCCCGCTTATGACCACCCTCACCCAATCATCGTCGCGGCCATTGTAGCAGATGCCCCGCCCCCTCCGTATGATCTTTGCGTCCTTTGCGCCTTCGCGGTTCGTTTCTTATCCCCCCACCCCTCCGTATGATCTCTGTGTTCTCTGTGTCTCTGTGGTTCAATTCTTGTCTTGTCTTCCCTAATCCCCAATCCCCAACCCCTAATCCCTACTCCTACCCCTCGATCACCACCGTCCGCTTGGCCTTTTCCGCGTCATCCGCCTCCCGCGCCAACTGCACCCGCAGCCCGCCCACCCAGTTCGCCACCAGGTTGTATCCGAACGCCCCCACCGCCCCGGAGATCGCCCCGCTGATGACCGATGCGACCACCCCAAACACATAGAACGCGCAGAACCCGAACAACCCCGCCGCCATCAGATTCCCACCGCTTAGCCCGACACCCGATGAGTCGAACATGCCGCTGAACGCGCTCAGCATCGCGCTTTGCAGTAGCAGGATTAACAAACCGAACACCGCGAACATCAACCCGCTCAGCAGCGCCCCCACCTTCATCGCCGATACCACGTCGATCCGTTTGATGACGACCATGACCTGACTCCTTGCTTAGCGCATCTACGATAATCTCCTTTATACTGTCGCTCCCCTTCTCCCACAACCCCTCCGTATTCCTCTGTGCCCTCTGTGTCTCTGTGGTTCAATTCTTCTCTTGTCTTCCCTAACCCCTAATCCCCAATCCCTAATCCCTACTTGGCGTTCTTGGCGTCTTGGCGGTTTAATTATTCTGGTCTTCTTCCTGCCATCCATTGGAGGCCC
>JAEUQZ010000527.1 GCA_016788965.1 Anaerolineae bacterium
GGGGCGGATGGTCAGCTTCAAGTCCAGATATTTGCTGGCGTTGGCGTTCAAGATGGCGGGAATGGGGCAGCGACTGCAATCGGAGGCTGTCCAGCGGAGCGAGGACGGATTGAGACGGGCCAACCGGCATTCCTGCAGATTACGGCCACGGTTGAAATCTTCGTAGAAGTGAGGACATTCCTTGCCAGCCGGGGTACGCATGGTTCGACCTGTGGCACTCGTTTACGGTTGAGGCGATCCCAGTCCGGGACGAGAGAGCCAGTTCATGGCGGCCTGCGACACACTCTGGAGCGAGCCGTGCTGAATGGTGCAGGGAGGCAGCGCCGCGAGGAACTGCGCTCCATAGGCTTTGCTGGTAATGCGTTTGTCGAGGATAACAACGATGCCGCGATCCGACTTGGAGCGGATCAGCCGTCCGAAGCCCTGACGGAAGCGTAGGATGGCCTCCGGCAACATATAGTCGCGGAAGGAGTCATTGAAAGTGTCGGAACGGGCGGCGATGACAGGATCGTTCGGAACCGGGAAGGGCAGGCGGGTCATCATCAAGGCGCTGAGCGCCACGCCGGGAATATCGATGCCTTCCCAGAAGCCGCGCGTGCCCATCAGGACGGCCTTCTCCGCGCTTTTGAAGCCTTCCAGGGTCGCCATACGATTGCTGGCTTCAACCTGATCGTAGACGGCGATGCTCCCCAACGCCAAGCGGGGACGCACGGCCTGAGCGGTCTGCTGAAGCTGACCGTAGCTGGTGAACAGCGCCAGGGTGCGGCCGTCCAGCGCAGCCGCCAATTCAACCAGGCTGCGCTCGATGGCCTGCTGGTAAGCGCCCCGCTCGTTCGGATCAGGCAGGTCGTTGGGCAGGTAGATCAGGCAGTTCTGGCGGTAATCGAACGGCGAGTCGAGGGCGACTGTCACCATGGACTCGGCCTGAAGCCGTTCCTGAAGGTAGCCGAAATCAGCATCACTGCGAAGGGTGGCGCTGGTCAGTACGACCGAACGTTTCTGCTGCCAGAGATTCTGGCGGAGCGCGGGGCCGACCGTCAGCGGCGCGGTTTGGATGGAGATGTTTCCGCCGTAGCTCTGATTGAACCAGTGGATTGTGTCGGAGCCGGCCGGCTGCATGACATCGCTCAGAGCGGCCTGGAGACGCGATAATCCGTCGAGACTGCTCTCGACGCGGCGCAGCAGGTCGGGTGCGTTCCGCACCCCTTTCTTCGACCAGCGCCGCAGCCCGTCGGCAAGCTTTCGCACAGCATCAACAATGCCGCTCAAGAATTCTTCAACGGGCGTCCAGGTCTGATGCAGGCGCTGGAAGGCGGCGGATTGGCGGGTCTTGGGGGTGAGCCGGACGGTGGCGGGGCCATCGGCAGAGTCGCCGCTCATATCGCCAATGAAGGCGCGAACAGCCTCGAAGTAAAGATCGATGTGCCGCCGGAGCGCTTTAGCTCCCTGGCTGATGTGGTCGCCGAAGGTGGACAGACGGGCATAGTCTTCAGCCGTCAGGGAGTCTTTCATCTGCGCCAGCACATCGCCCAGCAAGCTGCGATGAATGCTGGAGAGTTCGCTGATCCGGTAGGCGACGCCGGCTTCATCCAGACGGACGGCATAGGCGCTGGTCGCGGCATCCTCAAGGTTGTGGGCTTCATCGACGATCAGGTCGTTGTAAGGGGGCAGTATCGGGTCCTTGCCAATGGGGTCGGCACAGAGCAGGGCGTGATTGACGATGACGATCTGGGCGGATTGAGCGGCCTTCCTCGACTGGAACAGGGGGCAGCGGCCTCCGGCCAGCGTTTCGCAGTCCTCGACGGTGCAGGCGTGTTCATCGGCGCTCAGGCGGTTCCAGATCGCCAGTTCGTTGAAGCCGCGCAGGTTGATTTCATTGCGGTCACCGGAATTGGGGGTCTGCTGCCAGATCAGGACTTTGGCGAGGATACGCAGTTCGTCAAGGGTGGTTGGCCCACTTCGCCGCATGTCTTCCAGGCGTCGAGGGCAAAGATAATGGCTGCGGCCTTTGAGGACGACGGCATTGATCGGCTGGCCGAGCGCCGCCGAGACCATGGGGATGTCGTTCTGGATCAGTTGATCCTGAAGGTTAGTCGTGTAGGTCGAGATGACGACGCGGCGGTCGGGTTCCCGTGACCAGATGGCGGCCGGGATGAGATAGGCGAGGGTCTTGCCGACACCGGTTCCGGCTTCGATGATGACCTGCTTCGATTCACGCAGGACTGCATCGACCTGGGCGGCCATATCCTGCTGCTGGGGGCGATATTCATGACCCGCGAGTTTTTGGGAGAGCAGACCCTGTTCGCCGAAGATGGTGTATATGTCGCCGTCAATAGGCGGTGTATCAGCAGGGGCGGGGGACGCCGGGGTGATTGGCACGACTGATGGGGGCGCGGTCTTCGGTCCCGCGTAGGTCGCTTTGCTCTCGGCGAGGGCCGCTTCAAAGTAGGGACGGGTTTCCCACTTGAGGTCTTTGGAGTGCGTGAGGATTTCCTGGATGAGCGCCGGGGGAAGCTGGGTGCAGACTTTCCAGAGTTCCCAGTAGAGATAGGCCGTCGCGCGGGCGTCGTCAGTAGCGCGGTGGTGGCTGACGAGATCGATCTGGAAGTGGCTGGATAGATAGGCCAGGCTGTAACGCAGCGCGCGCGGGAGCAAGATCGATCCCAGCTCCAGGGTGTCCAGCCAGTGATGGTTACGAAAGCCGGCCTTCTCCATGAAGGCGCGGTCGAACTGGGCATTGTGGGCGATGAGGGTGGCATCACCGAGATAATGCCGAAGCTGCGGAATCACTTCGGAGAGGGTCGGCTGGGTTTGCAGGCTGGATTCACTGATGCCGAGCAGCTTGGCGACTTCCCCGATGCGCCACTGCTTCTGCAGCAGCTTGCGCTGTTCCGGGCTGGTCGAGTAGGCGCGCAGTTCGTGGATCAGCTTGCTGCTGACCTCGCCGAGCGCACGCAGCCGATCGG
>JAEUQZ010000528.1 GCA_016788965.1 Anaerolineae bacterium
ATCCAAAACTTACCCCAGGAATGAAATGCACCCCCGGTTCAGGAGGCTGTTCGTCCGATGACTCACACTCTGCTCGAACGCGCCCGTGCCGAAGGCACGCCGCTCATCGATGACACGACGGCCACATTCGTCTGGGAGGGCGAAATGCCGCCCGGTCTGCTGGCCGATTTCAGTGATTGGGACCCGGAGAATCCGATTCGTTTGAGCGAGGCTGCGCCGGGAGTCTGGACGCACTGCGTCACGCTGCCGCGCGATGCCTATATCGAATACGCCTATGTCACACCGGGAGGCCGCGTCCTCGATCCGTTCAATCCCCGGCAGATCACCAACGGCATGGGCAAGATGAACCACTATTTCGATATGCCCGATGCCCTGCATACGCCGCTGGTCAGGCATGGTAAAGGTGTCCCGCGCGGCAGAGTGACCCGCCACATCCTGCGCGGCGATCTGCCCGTCGTCGGCGCTCAGCGCCCGGTGCTGTTGTATCATCCCCCGGTCGATACGCCCTGTCCGCTGCTGTACGTATTGGACGGGCAGGATTACTACAAACGCGCCAGCCTGACGGTGATCGTCGATAACCTGATCGCCCGCCAGCGCATCCGCCCGATTGCCATGGCAATGCCCTATCACGGCGGCGCGGCGCGGATGGTCGAATATCTGTGCAGCGATGCCACCATCGGCTTTCTGGTGGATGAAGTCCTCGATCTGGCTCGCAGCCACCTGAACCTGATCGACATCCACGAGCAGCCGGGCAGCTATGGCATCCTGGGGGCATCGATGGGCGGGTTGATGGCGCTGTATGCCGGGCTGCGGCTGCCGAAGGTTTTCGGGACGGTCATCAGCCAGTCGGGAGCCTTTGGCTTCGACCTGATGGGCCAGTCGGCACTCATCCACGACCTGGTGCGGCTGTATGATCGGACTTCGCTGACGATCTGGATGGATGTCGGGCGCTACGAGTGGCTGCTGGAAGTCAACCGCCGGATGCGTGGGGCGCTCCATGCCCAGGGTTACGATCCGGTCTACCGGGAATACAGCGGCGGGCATAACTACACCCTGTGGCGCGATGAAGTCGTGCTGGCGCTGGAAGCGGTTTACGGCATGAAATAGCCCGGCTATCAATTTCATTGTCCATGAATTTTCCCGTTAGTGCCGTGCAAGGCGCTGTTGTCTAGCATGAGGTCAAATGGGTGTATTGCCTCAGCAGAATGTGACGGGAAACATCATGCAGCCAGCCGTGAGCATCATCGTGTTGAACTACAACGGACGCGAGGATACCCTCGCCTGCTTGCGTTCACTGGAACACCTCACCTACGCCAACGTCAAGGTGATCGTGGTGGATAATGCCTCTTCGGACGGATCGGTCGAGGCGATCCGCGCGGCGCATCCCCGCATGACGCTGATCGACACGGGCGCGAACCTGGGCTTCACGGGTGGCAACAACATCGGCATCCGCCGCGCGTTGGACGAGGGCGCCGATTACGTGATGCTGCTCAACAACGACACGGTGGTCGCGCCTGATTTCGTAGACCTGCTGGTGGAAGCCATGCAACATGACCCCACGCTGGGCGTGGTTGGCCCGATGATCTACTACTACAGCGCCCCGGATACCATCTGGTCGGCGGGCGGGGAGATCGACTGGAAGCAGGGCACGACCCGCATGATCGGCTTGAACGAGCCGGATCAATCGCAGTTCGGCCTCAGCCCGCGCCTGGTAGATTTCATCAGCGGGTGCGCTCTGATGGCTTCACGCGCGGTTTGGGAAAAGGCCGGTTTGCTGGATGACAAGTTCTTCATGTATTACGAAGAAACCGAGTGGTGCGTGCGGGCCGGACGGGCTGGATACAAGCTGGCGCTCATTCCCAGTTCGATGATCTGGCACAAGATTTCCATCGAAGCGCGGGCGGCTTCGCCGCGCACGTTTTACTACATGACGCGCAACCGTCTGCTGTTCCTGAATAAGACGGGCGCGGGTTACGGCTCCTGGGCGCGTACCCTGTTCGATCTCGCGCGGATGTTCTCCGCCTGGACGCTGCGTCCGAAGTGGTGGGGTGCGCGCGGCCCGATGCGGATGATGCTGCTGCGGGCGCTGCGGGATTATTCGCTGGGGCGCTTTGGCCCGCTGATGGTGTAAGCTGCCATGCGCCGGATTCTGTTCATTTCCTGGTGGTGGCCCTACCCGGCCGATAACGGTTCCAAAATCCGCATCTACAACCTGCTGCGCCACCTGAGCCAGCAGTACCGTGTGGCGCTGCTGTCGTTCGCCGAAGCGGATGAAGCCCAACCCAAACAGGTCGAGCATCTGCGGGGTTTCTGCGAGTCGGTGGAGGTCATCCCCAAGCCGCATTTCGATCCCGCCCATTTGAGGTCGCTGCTCGGCTACTTCTCCCGCTGGCCGCGCTCACTGGTGGATACCTACAGCACTGAGATGGAACAGGCCATCCGTGAGGCGGCAGCGCGACAGTCTGTCGATCTGATGATCGCCTCGGAACTGGGCAACATGCGCTATCTGGAAGTGCTGCCCGGTCTGCCCGGTATTCTGGAAGAAGCTCAGGTTGCGATTGCGCGTTCGGCGGTGGAGCAAGCGGGCAGTCGAGCAGCCCGTGTCCGCGCCGAGATGACCCTCACCAAAACCGAGAACGCGATCCGGCATCTGATGGGGCACGGCGTGGTGATTACGACCGCATCCGAGACGGAAGAGGTGTTTCTGCGGCACTTCGCGCCAGCAGGCACGGCTATCGAAATCATTCCCAACGGCGTCGATACGCAGATGCACCGGCCTGATCCTGCCGTGGAGCCGCAAGCCAACAGCCTGATTTACACCGGGGCTGTCACCTACTACGCCAATTACGATGCGGTCGCCTATTTCGTCCGCGAGGTCTGGCCGCTGGTACGGCAGCGCAGCCCGGAAGCGCGATTCACCGTCACGGGCAGCACCCGCGATGTCGATGTCCGCGATCTGGCAG
>JAEUQZ010000529.1 GCA_016788965.1 Anaerolineae bacterium
GCAGCGGCGCGGGTGCGTTCATCGCCGGTCATAGGCGTGCCGACTCGCTCGGCGCTGGTGGCGGCGACGACCTGCTCCTGTACGTCCGCGACCAGGACAGGCCCGCCGCGTGTTCCGCCCTGACCCTGGCCTGTCCCCTGCCCACGATGATCGAGCAGCGCATCGACTCCGTTCCAGGTCTGGTTCTCGGCGTAGTAGTCTTCCAGCCGCGTGATCTGATCGGCGCTGGCTGTGCTGGTCGCACTGCGTGCCAGATATTCGCGGAAGCTGGATTCGGTCGAGCGGGTGATGACCAGCGCCATCACGCCCACCCCGGCCCAGGCCATGACCAGCAGCGCCAGCGACAGGCGCACCCATAGCTTATTCATCGGCTGTCCTCAAGCGGTAGCCCACGCCGTAAACCGTTTCGATGTAGCGCGGCGTTCGCGGATCGGGTTCGATCTTCAGGCGCAGGTTCTTGACATGCACGTCGATGGTGCGCTCGTAGCCCGCGTAGGCTTCGCCCTGCACGGCATCGAGCAGTTCCATGCGGGTGAAGACTCGACCAGGGCGGGCGATCAGTGTTTGCAGGATGCCGAACTCGCTCGGCGTGAGGTCGATGGGCTGGCCGCCCACCGTCACTCGGCGGGATTCGGCATTGAGTTCCAGATCACCGACGCGCCAGATCTGCGGCTCCTGGGCCAGTTCGCCATAAGCCCGGCGCAGCAGCGCCCGTACTTTGGCAACGACCACGCGCGGACTGAACGGCTTGGCGATGTATTCATCGGCGCCGAGTTCCAGCCCGGTGATCTGGTCGGCATCGTCGATGCGGGCGGTCAGGAAGAGCAGCGGCACGCTGCTGTCCTTGCGGATCAGGCGCGCCGCCTGCCACCCATCCATCTCCGGCATCATCACATCCAGGATCACCAGATCGGGCTGCTCGTGGCGGAAGCTGTAGACCGCTTCGCTGCCGTTCCGGGCCGTCACCACCTGGTAGCCCTCCTGCCGGAGGTAAGCGGCGACGGTTTCCAGGATGTGCTGCTCATCGTCGGCGATCAGGATTTTGCGGGTCATGAAACCAAACCCTCAACGCTTCTTCAGGAGCCAGACTGACCGCGCCCAGTGCCACGCCAGGCCGGAACCCCGGCGGCGTCGCGCAGGACGACCATCTGCCCGGTGGACAGGTTGGTGAGGCGTCCGACCTTGAACTCACCATCTTCATCATAGCCTTCCAGGAGCAGGCTGTCACCTGGGGTGGCGCTAAAGCCGCTGCTGCTGGCATACGACCAGGGCTGCCCTTCCACCCAGACTTCGCCGCCCTCAGCCAGGATCGTCAGACCATCGGCGTTCATCAGGGTCGCCGTGCCGGAAACCGTCCGCCAGCCCGCGATAGGATCGACGACCGCGGCGGTTTCGGCCTCGTCGTGACTTTCATGCACTTCGGCGGCTTCGGCGCTGGGATTGAGCCGGTCGAACTGGATCAGGCTGCGGTTGTAAGCCCCGATGATCATCAGGCCGACGAACAGACCAAAGGCGCTGTAGAGGATCGCTTTCTTCAACATGAGGTGTGTCTCCCAGAGTGTCCTGTGTAGATCGGTCGATGCATTCAAACAGCGGACTCGATGGTAGTGGCGCGACGGCGGCTGGGCAGCAGCGCGGCCAGGATGCGGGTCGTCACTTTCCTGATCCAGCCCCAGTGAATGGCGAAGTGCAGCACCGCGGCGGCGATCATGACGACACCCGACCAGGTGTGGATCAAGTCCCAGATGGGTCGGGCGAACAGGAAGTTCGGGTCCCAGGCCAGGTTGCGACCGCCCTGGTAGCCGCCTTCCGGCGCGAAGTAGAAGTACAGGCCGGAGAGCGCCGCCAGCAGGAAGCTGATCGCGATGACGGCGTCGATCAGGATGTTGGTGCGTGCGCCGCTGGTGAAGCGTCCGGTTCCCGTGCGGGCCAGGTTGTAGACGCGCCTGGTCATCGTCTTGACCCACGACCAGTGCAGCGCGAAGTGGATCACCACAGCCGCCGTCATCAGCAGGCCGCCGTAGGTGTGCAGGTCATCCCAGGTTTCGCGCCCCAGCAGGACGATGAGTTCGTCGCGCCCGGAGGGAATAACCAGGAAATAGAAACTGGAGATAGTCGCGGCGGCCGCTCCAGCGAATACAGCCGCATCTACCAGCCAGTTGCGTCGGGTCTGGGCGGAGATTTCGTTTCGTTGTGCCATGAGATTGTGCCTCCCGTTCTTGGTTGATGCGCTGAGCATAGGGCGAAGTTGTGTAGACATTGTGAAGGCGCTGTGTCGAAAGCATGTGGATTGTGAAGACCGGCCAGCAGCAGAAAAGGACACCGCGCCAACCGGCGCGGTGTCCCTACACAAGAGAGGCGGAAGATGTTCAGAGGAGGTTTACATCCCGGCGCAGCGTTCCAGCGCGGGCAGGTGGCTGAACTCGGAGGCGTCGCCCAGCGCCGTGACCACCTGGAGGATGTCCGGGTAGTCGGCCACGACCGCGGCCATCTCGGCATACAGGTTCAGGTTGGCGCTCTCCACGTCAGCCGCGACCTGGCAGGCTTCCGTCCGCGAAGCGAAGCTGGGCAGCGTTACCGATTCAGGGGCGGCGGGCAGTTCCAGCCCGTAGCGTTCAAACAGGTATTCCCAGGCGGCGATATGCTGCGCTTCGGCGCGCTGAATGTTGGTGAACGGGCGCACTGTGCCCACCTGTTCCATGATGGCTGCGTAGGCGGCATAGGCGTTGTACTCGTCCATCAGTCCGGCATTCATGACCTGGACGACCGAGTCTGGAACCGGGCCGGGGACGGCTGCGGGCAGATCGGAGAAGTCACCGAAGCCGCCGACACCGTTCATCTCACCGCGCGGGCCGAAGCCCTGCGGATCATCCTGACCAAAGCGGCCGGGCCGGTCGGTCTGATTGGGCTGCGGATCGCTCTGTC
>JAEUQZ010000052.1 GCA_016788965.1 Anaerolineae bacterium
ATGCACAATGCTTTTCCCCAGCCTGTAGCCAGTATTGAAATCAGCAACTCCCTGGCCGCAAAAGCAATCAGAACAAAGCCCATGACAGCCTCATACAAACGGATGTTCTTATGTCCATATCGATCATAGAGGAACTTTCCCAAACCGTTTAAGCGCCACCACCAAACCCACTCAAAGTAACTGCCGAGGATGGTAAAAATCCCCGCTAGAGCAACAATGACAATGCCCAGAAAATCCATTGATGTGTCCATCCCCTATTGTCTGAAAGCTTATCTGGATCGGCAGTAACGTGGATATCTAGGCGGCTTCAAAGCAGTCCGCGGCTAATTGACCAAGGCGCTATGCAAGCATTCATGAGACACCAAAGAGTTACCAAAATGTCACCCTTTCGACTCCATTTTATGCTATTCTGGAATCACGGCAGGGTACGAATTCCACTTTTGGCGTCCGTAACCGCCCCATCGCACTTTCACAATTTATCGAGCGCGAATTTCGTATCCCATCGTGGTTGCAAATTTCGCGCAGTTGCAACTGCAACATTTTCAACTTTTGCAACATTTCGGAGCCATCTATGCCTTGCATGTAAGGAGTTTTCCGCCAATTGCTGTTCTGCAACTGCCGCAATTGCCGCAATTGCCGCAACAATTGTCTGTCCGGCATGGACGACATTTTGGACAATTTCCCGCTCAGGCTACCACCTACAAGCTATCGTCTAAAAGCTTCTTCTATCAACTATAAACTATTGACTATGAACTTTTCTCCCCTCGCTGACACAAATGACATCAGCGGCACTGACGACACTGACGACATTTGCGACACGTTGCCTTCTATTTCGTATTCATATAATCGATTAGCTAATAGTGAGAAGCTTTTTCTATCAACTGTAAACTATCGACTATTAACTTCTCCCTTCTCCCATCCGTCTATTTCCCTCCTTCCCGCCCGTGGTACAATGCCCCCGTGTTGTGGTCACACCCGTTTTGTGACCCTCCTGGAGGATTGACCCCATGACCCTGACCGATTACGGTCGTATCCTGATCCGCCGCGGCTGGATCGTCCTGCTCCTCGCCCTGCTCTCCGCGGGCGGAGCCTACGTCATCAGCCAGCAGCAGCAGCCCGTCTACCGCTGCATCCAGAAAGTCCTCATCCAGCCGTCCCGCACCGACCTCAGCCTGACCGAATCGAGCCGCCAGCTCCTCAACAGCTACCGCTCGCTCATGGATAGCTCGCTGGTCGCTGCCCGCGTCATCGAACAGCTTCGCCTGGACATGACCCCTCAGCAGTTGAAGAGTGACGTGACCATCAATGCCAGCGCCATCGACCTCGCCATCGAAATCTCGGTCGATTCGACCGATGTCGGCCAGGCCGATCAGATCGCCCGTGCCTGGAGCGGTGAACTCGTCAACTACCGCAACGTCGAAAACCAGAAAGTCCGCCGCGAAGATCAGGTGAACGCTGCGCCCCAGGATAACCCGCAGTGCGGCCAGCAGGCTCCCCGCCCGCTCATCAACGCGGCTGCTGGGGGTATCCTCGGCCTGCTGCTGGGCGTGGTCATCGTCTTCGTCCTGGAATACCTGGAAAGCAGCGTCATCCGCAACCGTGAAGACCTCGAACGCACGCTGGAACTCAACGTGCTGGCCTCCATCCCGGAAAATTAGGGGAACCGACATGTCTGAACCGAAGCTCATCACCTTGACTGATCCGCGCTCCGCTGCTTCCGAAGCCTACCGGACGCTCCGCACCAACCTGATGTTCAGCAGCGTGGAGAACCCCATCCACACGCTGCTGGTCACGTCCGCGGCCCAGGCCGACGATAAGAGCCTATGCCTCGCCAACCTCGCCGTCACCTTCGCCCAGAGCGGCAACAAGACCATCCTGGTCGATACCGATCTGCGCCGCCCCGCCCAGCACGACATCTGGGGAATTTCCAACGACCGCGGCCTCTCCACCATGATGATCGAAGATGCGGCGCTGTCCTCGCCGCCGCTGGCCGCGACCTCGGTGGAGAATCTCTGGGTACTGCCAGCCGGCCCCACCGCGCCCAACCCGGCGGATCTGCTCAGCAGCCAGCGCATGATCAACATCATCGGCCTGCTCAAAGCCCGCGCCAGCTATGTCCTGTTCGACGCGCCGCCCGTCCTGGCCGCGACTGACGCCGCCCTGCTCGGCGCCAAGCTCGATGGGGCGCTGCTGGTCGTCCGTGCTGGGCACACCCGCCGCGACCATACTGCCCGCGCGCGTCAAGCCCTCGAACGGGTACACGTCCGCATCGTCGGCGCGGTTCTGAGCAACGCCCCCAAAGACAGCGTGAGCGGCCACTACGGGTAATCCGACATGGACACGTCCAATGATATCCGCGTGCAGAGTTGGGATGAACTCAACGAAGTGGTCTTCCTGGACTCGTGGCGCGATGACCTCCAGCGATTTCGTTCGCCGTTTGCCTTTCGCGGCCTTTCCGACGCGCGTTATGAGCTGCTCACCAGCCTGATGCGGATGAGCGGTGATTACGCCCGGCTGGAACCGGCGGTGCTGCGGAACTTCCGCAAGTACGCCGTGCGCGATGCCAGCCCCGGCGAATCGATCTGGAGCTGGTTGGCTGTGGCCCAGCATCACGGCCTGCCGACTCGCCTGCTGGATTGGAGCAACTCTCCTTACGTGGCGGCTCACTTCGCCACCGCCGAACTGGACAAGTACGACCGCGATGGCGTGATCTGGTGCGTCCGCGTGTGGGAAATTCAGGGGCGGATGCCGGGAGTCCTGCGGCACAGCCTGGAAGAAGAATATGCCGTCCTGTGCAGCGTCGATATCCTGGCGCGGGTGGCAAACTCGCTGCCGGAGTTCGACCGGCTCGCTCAGGAACCATTTCCCGTCTTCTTCGATCCGCCCGCGCTGGACGAACGCATCGTCAACCAGTTCGCCCTGTTCTCGATGATGTCCAGCCCGACGGCTCGGCTGGATCACTGGTTGGAGCGCCACCCGGAGGCCTATCTCCGCGTGGTTATCCCCGCCGAGACCAAGTGGGAAATCCGTGACAAGCTTGACCAGATCAACATGACCGAACGGGTGCTTTTCCCTGGCTTGGATGGCCTGAGCAGTTGGTTGAAACGCTACTACAGCCCGCGCCAGACCAGGCCAAACACCAGCTAATCGTTGGTTCGCTGCAAGGAAAACCAGCGTACACTGAAAGTTGAACTGATCTGTGAACCATCAACCACGAGGTGTGACACATTCATGAAGGGACTCATCCTGAGCGGCGGCAAGGGGACGCGCCTCTACCCCCTGACCTACACCAACGCCAAGCAGCTTATTCCGGTCGCCAACAAGCCCGTCTTGGTGCGCGTCATCGAAAGCATCCGCGATGCTGGCGTCGATGAGATCGGCATCGTCATCGGGCAAACCGGCCCTCAGATCAAAGAAGTGATCGGGGACGGCAGCAAGCAGGGCGTTCGCATCACCTATATTCCCCAGGAAAGCCCGGATGGTCTGGCGCACGCCGTCAAGATTTCGCGCGATTTCCTGGGCGATGAGCGCTTCGTGATGTTCCTGGTCGATAACGTCATTCAGGGCGGCATCGGCCGGCTCATCAGTGACTTCGCTCACAGTGACTGGAACAGCCAGATCGTCCTCAAAGAGGTCGAGAACCCATCGGCTTACGGTGTCGCCAAGCTGCGCCCGGATGGCAGCATCGAGAAGCTCATTGAAAAGCCTAAAGACCCGCCCAGCAATCTGGCGCTGGTCGGTATCTACATGTTCGACTCGACCATCTGGGAAGCCGTCAACTCGATCCAACCCTCCTGGCGCGGCGAACTGGAAATCACCGACGCCATCCAGTGGTTGATCGACGCCGGGCATCGTGTCTACCCGCATGTCCATCAGGGCTGGTGGATCGATACCGGCAAGCCGACCGATATGCTGGAAGCCAACAGCCTGGTGCTGGAAGAACTCAGCCCGACCATCGCCCTCGATGCGGTCATCGAGAATTCGACCGTGGATCGCCGCGTCACCGTGGAAAGCGGCGCGCGGATCATCAACAGCACTGTGCGCGGCCCGACCATCATCGGCGAAAACACCGTCATCGAGAACGCCTACATTGGGCCGTTCACCAGCATCTATCATCATGTGACTGTCCGCAACTGCGAAGTCGAGCGCAGCATCGTCCTGGAACACAGCGCCATCTCCGATCTGCGCGACCGCCTGCAGGACAGCCTGATCGGGCGCAGCGCGACCATCGGCCGCAGTGACGATAAGCCGCGTGTCCTCAAGATGAACGTGGGCGATCACAGCAGCCTGTGGATTGTCTGACCCGTCTATCCATTCGTCGAGCGCGACAGGGCACGCCTGACCCGTGCCCTGTCTGTATGCTGTGTCCCGGCCAGACCTTAAGCCGGATGCAGCCCCAATTCCGTTTAGCATGAGAGTATCGAGTGAGGCTATGACCGAATCAAGCAAACGCCATCCCATCAAGCTCGTCGCGGTCGATCTGGATGGCACATTACTGAATAGCGACCATCTGCTTTCCGAGCGCAACGAAAAGGCCATCAAGGCGGCGCTGGCGAAAGGCATCCAGGTTGTCCTGGCGACCGGCAAGACCTTCTTTGCCGCTTCCCATCTGGTCAAACGGCTGGGCATTCAAAGCCCCAGCATCTGTGTCCAGGGAACGACCGTCTATAACGCGGACGGTTCGCTGCGGACGCAGTTGACGCTCGACCCCAGCATGGCGCGGCGGGTCATCACCTTCGCCGAGGATCGCGGCTATCATGTGGCCCTCTATGTGGGCAACCGCATCCTCGTGCGTCAGATGCACGCCCGTGTGGCCGCTCTGACTGAACCGTATCACGAACCGGATGCCGAAGCCGTCGGCTCGCTCCAGGCGGCGCTGGACAACATGGCTGCCAACAAGCTGATCGTAGTGATGCCCGGCGATGCCCGCCGCATCACCGCGCTGCGCTGGCAGTTGAGTATGCAGATCAACGGAACGGGGCGGCTGCTCCAGGCCGGGGTCAGCGACATGCTGGAAGTGCTGCCTCCAAATGCCTCCAAGGGCATGATGCTGAAGTCGCTCCTGAGGGACATTCATATTCCCGCCAGCCATGTCCTGGCCTGCGGCGATGCCGAAAATGACGTGGAGATGCTCGAACTGGCCGGACTCGGTGTAGCGGTTGGGAATGCTTCTGATCACGTCAAGCAGGTGGCCGATGTGGTGGTCGGGACGAACGACCAGGACGGCGTGGCCGAGGCTATCGAACGCTTCGTGCTGAATGCAGAGGAACCCGTCCAGGCGGTGGAAAGCCAGCCTGAAGCCGAACGGTCTGCCAATCCAGTCTGATGAACAGGCACAGTAGAGGGAGAATGAACGCATGAAGAATATCATGGTGACAGGTGGGGCGGGCTTTATCGGCAGCGCCTTCGTCCGGCAGATGGTCAAACAGCATCCCGAATTCACGATCGTTGTCTTCGACAAGATGACCTATGCCGGGAATATGGATAACCTGCTGCCCGTCAAGGACGCGGCCAATTTCCGCTTCGAGCAGGGAGACATTGCCGACCGGGAAGCGGTGCATCACACCTTTGAGACGCACGGCATCGACACCGTGGTCAACTTCGCGGCGGAAACCCATGTGGATCGCAGCATCCTCAGCCCGGATGCCTTCATCTTCTCGAACGTCGTGGGCATGAACATTCTGCTGGAAACCGCCCACAAGCGCGGCGTGGAACGCTTCGTGCATGTTTCGACCGATGAGGTCTACGGCGATATCGAAGGCGATCACTTCTCGGTCGAAGACGATTCCTTCAAGCCCAACAGTCCGTATTCGGCCAGCAAAGCCGGCGGCGAACTGCTGGTACGCGCCTATCACGTGACCTATGGCATGAACACGGTGGTCACGCGAGGAAGCAACACATATGGCCCCTACCAGTACCCGGAGAAGCTCGTGCCCTTCTTCGTGACCGAGGCGTTGGAAGATCGCCCGCTCCCGGTCTACGGGGACGGTAAGCAGATCCGGGATTGGCTGCACGTCGAAGACCATGCGGGTGGGGTGGCTGCCGCGCTGATGCACGGGCAGGCCGGGCAAGCCTATAACATTGCCGGGGAGCATCTCCGCCATAACATCGAAGTCACGTACCGCATCCTCAAGCTGCTGGGCAAGCCGGAAACGCTCATCAAGCATGTGCCCGACCGCGAAGGCCACGACCGCCGCTACGCGATGCGCTGCGACAAGCTCAAGGCGCTCGGCTGGAAGCCCCAGTACGACTTTGAACACGGCCTGGAGATGACCGTCGATTGGTATCGGAATAACGCCTGGTGGTGGCGCAAGATCAAGACGGGGGAGTACCTGGAATACTACAAGCGCCAGTACGCGGCTCGACTCGCCGCCGCGCAGCAGGCCTAGCCAACCGAAGCATCATCGAACTGGGAAAGCCCCGCTGCGACTGAGCGGGGCTTTGCTTTGGGAAAGCTCAGAATGCGGCAGCCGCCGGGATGATTTCCTGCCGGAAGGTCTCAAGCGGTGTCAGATCGTGGATGTTAGGCATGTTGAAGATGGCGTGCTGGATGCCTATCGAGGCCAGTTCGCGGCAGTGGGCGATCACATCGCTGGCCGACTGATTGCCCGGAGCCAGATGGACGGTGCTGAGTGAGGTCTTCTCGACCGCCGCATAATCCCGTCCCAGCGCATCGCAGTGACGCTTGAGCGTATCCAGCCGCCCGCTCAGGGCCTCCAGGCCGTAGCCGGTGAAGAGGTTACAGGCATCGGCATACTGCGCGACCAGCCGCAGAGTCTTCTTCTCGCCCATGCCGCCGATCATGATGGGCGGGTGCGGACGGCTGAGCGGCTGAGGCACGCACATCGTCTCGGCAAGCTGGTAATGCTTGCCCTGGTATGGCGCGGTGCTGCCCGACCACATCTGGTGGGCGATCTGGAGAGTTTCTTCCAGCCGTTCAAAGCGTTCGCTGACTTCCGGGAAGGGTGTACCCAAACCGGCGGCTTCCCGCCCGAACCAGGCCGCCCCAATGCCCAGGTAAGCACGTCCGCCGGAGAGGACATCGAGCGTCGTGGCCGTCTTGACCAGGATGCCGGGGTAGCGGTAGACCACGCCGGTCACGAGTGTTCCCAGCTTGACGTTCCGGGTCAGCGCAGCCAGATAGCTGAGTGTGCTGTAGCCTTCGAGCATGTCAGTTTCCGGCGGGCCGACCACATCGATCTGGAAGAAGTGATCCATGACCCACAGGCTGTAGAAGCCGGCCTCGTCCGCCGCGCGGGCGATCTCGGCCAGTCGTGAGCCGATTTGGGCCGGCCCGCCCGGCCAGGTGAAATTTGGAACCTGTAATCCAATACGCATGAATGGACTCCTGGAACTGAATGGGTGTTGAAGGCAGTCGGGATGAGCCTACCACAGAATCAGCTTCCCTGAACCTGCCCATCGGTACAGGGGATCAGGCCGGCTTCTCCGGCAGCTTGCTTGCGAACAGCCAGGCATCGAACAGAGCGGACAGGTCTTGACCGCTGACCGATTCCGCCACCTCGATGAAGTCCTCTGTGGTGGCATTGCCGCCCTGGAAGCGGTTGTAATACTCGCGCAGGATGTTGAAGAAGGCCGCATCCCCGACTTCCAAACGGAGCGCGTGCAGCGTCCATGCCCCGCGCAGGTAGACACCGCCGTTGAACAGGTTGTTCACCGGTGGATTGCCGGGTGCGGTGAAGCCGTTGTTGGTGACATTTTTGAGGATGACGTAGTATTCGTCCATGATCTCGGCCAGGGCAGCAGCGCCGCGCTGATGCTCGAACCACAAGGCACTGGCATAAGTGGCGAAGCCTTCGTTCAGCCAGATGTCCTTCCATTCGGCCAGACTGACACTGTTCCCAAACCATTGATGCGACAGTTCGTGGGCGATCACATTCTCAGTATCAGCGCGACCGACAGCGATTTCTCTGCCAAACAGCGAAAGCGTCTGCGTCTCCAGGGCGAAGCGCAGCGGCGAATCGACGACGACCGCGCCGTAGGCTTCAAAGGGGTAGGGGCCAAAGATCGTTTCAAAGAAGGCGATCATGTCGGCGGTTGGAGCAAACTCAATCGTCAGGCTGTCGGCCAGATCAGCGGGAAAGTAGTTGCGGATTGGCAGGTCATTGGGACCGACGCTCTGCTGGATCACGAAGTCGCCGATGTTAACCGTTGCCAGATACGTCGCCATCGGGTCAGAAGCTTCCCAGATGGTGGTGGTCAGCGGCCCCGGCAGGTTATCGGTCTCGATGAGGAGACCGTTGGCGGCGACCACATAGCGATCTGGCGCGGTGATGCGGAAGGTATAGGTGGCTTTGTCGAGAGGGTGGTCGTTACATGGGAACCACAGCGACGCGCCACTCGGCTCGCTGACGACGTAGACCCCGCCGGTGTAGCGCGTCCAGCCCCGCGCGAAGACATCATAGACCTCGGACAGGTCTTTCCCTGGCCGGCCGTTGTACGTCACGGCCAGGACGAAGTCGTCGCCTGCTTCGAGCGGCGTTCCCGGCTCGACGGTCAGTTCGCGTTCGACCCAGGTGTAGTCGGCAGGCTGCTCATCCACGGTGAGCGACTGAATCGTGTAGCCAACGAAATCGAGGTTGAAGCGGGTTAAGTCCTGGAGCGCCTGCGCGATCAGCGTGACGGTCCCGCTGATCTGATCGGTCTGGTCATTCCAGGTCAGATCGATGGTGTAGTGCTGGACATCGTAGCCGCCGTTGCCGAGGGTTGGGAAGTAGTCATCGCCGAGGCCATCGGCTCCCCAATCGGATTCATTGGCGGTCGCACGTCCCAGGCACAGCCCCAACGCGAGTGCGATGACGAACAAAGTCCGACTGCCCATAATTGTGCTCCCATAAAGCTGCCTGCTTCTGGTGATACTACCTCACAAGCGGCGGAGATGTTCAGTCCGTTGATTCGACGCATGGCTCAGGTACAATGACTGTACAGGTGTTTAGTCGAAGGAACTGCTTTGCGCGTTCAACGAGTCACGCGGCGGTCTACATCACCCTTCGGAGGCTTTTGCGGCTGCCTGGCGGTCGTCAGCCTGCTGGTCGTCCTCATTGGGGCGGCGGCCGTTCTGGTGATCGTGCCGATGCTGCCTGGCTTCGCGCTCCAGGTCGCCGGCTTCGTCCCGGCGGGGCGCACCGATCAGGTCTTCGTTGGGAATGTACAGCCCGTCGATGTGGCGCTGGATAACCCAGTTTCGGCTGCATCCGCCAACCTACAGACTGGATCAGGGCTTTCATGGTCGATCCCGGCGGGGACGGGCAGCGTTCAGACCGGAGGGCAGCAGGGCGTCCCAGCGGCAGCCGTCCGGCTGACCGAGACCGATCTGATGAGCCTGTGCCAGACGCAGACGACGTTCTGCGCGGGAGGGAACGATGCCTTCCGCAATGCCCGCGTCGATTTGCGGCCAGACGGGGCCGTGATCTACGCCGATGTGTACCTACGCGACCTGGGACTGTGGCAACCAGCGGGGGTCGTGCTGCGGTTGGACGCCAGCCGCCAGCAGTTCTACATTGCCGGAGTGGATGTCGGCGGCACACTCTACGCGGTCCCGGATGGGACTCTGGGCGATCAGGTTCGGCGGATCGCGGAGGAAGGGAATGCCGCGCTGCGTGGACTGGCCGCCGAAGTGGGCGGCGGGCGTTATGTCCTGCAATCCCTCACCATCGATGACACATCCATCACCGCGCTGCTGCGCGGATTTTAGGACGCTGTGAGCCAATTTCTGGTTAGAATGCAATCATGACCCGTTCACCTGCTCGCCTGACCGATGCTCTCTGGAAGACGCTCAAGGCTGAAATGCGCGAGATCATGATCGCGGCGGCGCGGAGCGGCAGGACGCTGACTTACAGCGAACTATGCCTGACGCTGACGACCGCCACACTGCATTATCAGTCCCCGCTGCTGACTCGGCTGCTGGTGGAAATCGGCAACGAGGAGTATCGGGCCGGGAGGCCGGTGCTGCCGGCGGTGGTCGTTTCCAAGCAGACCGGGATGCCCGGCACGGGTTACTTCAAGATCGGGCCGGGGGATGAGATGATGGATGATCCTGAAGCGGGCTGGCGGGAAGACCTTCAGCGCGTATTCGATTACTGGAGCAAAGCATAGCTATGAAGATTGTCGTCACTGGGGCTGCCGGGCGTTTGGGCGGCAAGTTGGTTACTGTGCTGCGTGAGCGTGGACACGACGTTACCGGTGTCGATGTGGTCGGCGATCAGGTGCAGAAAATCGATGTGACCGACTTCGCCGCGACGCGCGGCTTGATTGGCGACATACAGCCAGATGTGATTCTCCATCCGGCAGCCTGGACGGATGTCGATGGCTGCGCCCGTGAACCTGAGAAGGCTGTGCAGGTCAACGGTTTTGGGGCGCAGAACGTCGCCTTGGCCGCGGCGCAGGTGCAGGCGGCGGTGTTGTATGTGAGCAGCAACGAGGTTTTTGATGGCACTGGCGGGCCATACCGCGAGTACGATGCGACCCGGCCGGTCAATCCCTATGGTTACAGCAAGTGGGTGGGCGAACGCGCCATCCTGCATGTGAACCCGAAGCACTATATCGTGCGGACAGCCTGGTTGTTCGCCCACGGCGGGAAGAACTTCATCCAGACCATCCTGGGCGCGGCACAGGCGGGTAAACGCCTGCGAGTCGTCGCGGACGAGGTCGCCAATCCGACTTATAATGACGATCTGGCAGACGCGATCAGCGCGCTCATCGAAACAGGGCGCTATGGAGTCTATCACTTCGTGAATGAAGGACAGTGTTCGCGCTGGGCATTCGCCCGTTACGCGCTGGATCAGGCTGGATTCCAGGATACCCCGCTGGAAAAGATCAGCAGCGCGGAATGGCCGCGCCCCTCGACGCCGCCGCCTTACTGCGGGCTGGTCAATCTGGCGGGGCAGCAGGTCGGCATCCGGCTGCGCCCGTGGCAGCAGGCGGTGGATGCATTCCTGAGCAAGGAAGGTCTCCTGAAGTGAATTTGGGCACAACACGCTCGGCAGCCCCACCGGCGCGATCTACTGTCGAGCGGTTTTCGGTCATCATCCCGAACTGGAATGGCGCTCGTTTTCTGCCGACCTGCCTGGATGCGCTGGCACGACAGACTTACCCCGACCTCGAAGTCATCGTCGTGGATAACGCTTCCGCCGATGAGTCGCGGGCGCTGCTGCGGGAAGGCTATGCGTGGGTGAAGGTGGTGGAACTGCCGGAGAATCGCGGGTTCACCGGGGCCTGTAACGCGGGGATACTGGCTTCAACGGGCGGGTTCGTGGCGCTGCTGAACAATGATACCGAGGTCGATCCAGAATGGGCGGCGGCAGTCGTGAATGCGTTTCGGCGCCATCCTGAATGCGGGATCGTCGCCAGCAAGATGCTGCTTTTCGACCGGCGCGACCACATCCACACCGCCGGAGATTATTTCACGCTGGATGGACGCGCGGGCAACCGGGGCGTCTGGCAGCGGGATGATGAGCGCTTTTCGCGGGAAGTGTATGTCTTCAGCGCGTGCGGAGGATCGTCGGCGTATCGACGGTCGATGCTGGACGAAATCGGCCTGTTGGATGATGACTTCTTCTTCTCGCTGGAAGACATCGATCTGGCCTGGCGGGCGCAGTTGAGCGGCTGGCGGTGTCTTTACACGCCCAAAGCCATCGTGTACCATCATCTTTCGGCGACGGGCGGCGGCGTCACCGCCAGTTATTATGATGGCCGCAATCTGATCTTCACGTTGGTGAAGAATTATCCCGGCGCGTTATGGCGCAAGTACGGCCTGAGAATCTTCCAGGCACAGTTCAAGCTGGCCTGGGAAGCGGTACAAGCCTGGCGCGGGGCGGCCGCGCGGGCGAGGCTGCGGGGCATGTTGGCCGGAGTCTGGCAGATTCCGATGATGCTGCGAAAGCGGAAGGCTGTCCAGCAGATGCGCCGCGTCTCCATCGAGTCGCTCGAAGCGCTGTTGAGCGTCGAGTTCATGGACGTGTCGTCCAGTTCATCCACCTCCGAGGAACGAAAGTCCGTTGAATCCACAAACCCCGCCTCATCTTTCCATCGTCATTCCGGCACATAATGAGGAGCGGCGTCTCCCACCCAGCCTGCACCAGATCGACGCCTTCCTGCAAACTCAGAATTTCTCCGCCGAGGTCATTGTCGTCGAGAACGGCAGCACCGACCGCACCTTCGAGGTGGCGGCGGAGTTCGCAGAGACGCATCCCTACGTTCGCCCGATCCGGGCTTCGGTGCGCGGCAAGGGGTTGGCCGTCAAAGTGGGAATGCTGGAAGCTCAGGGCGATTACCGTTTCATCTGTGATGCCGATCTTTCGATGCGGATCGAGGACATCGTGAAGTTCCTGCCTCCGGCCATCGGCGATGCCGATGTGATTTATGCCAGCCGGGAAGGAAAGCACGCGGTGCGGGTCGGCGAGCCGAGACACCGGCATTGGATGGGGAGGGTCAACAACTGGTTGATCCAGATCGCGGCGCTGCCGGGAATCCAGGACAGCCAGTGCGGGTTCAAGATGTTCAGCCGCAGGGCAGCGGAAGACCTGTTCTCGGTGCAGCAGATGGTCGGGATCGGCTTCGATGTGGAGCTGCTGTTCATTGCCCGGAAGCGCGGCTACAAGATCGTGGAAGTGCCGATTACCTGGTACTTTGATCCTGACAGCCGGATGCGGCTGGTTGGGGACTCTTTGAACATCCTGATGGAAATCTGGCAGATTCGTCGAAACTGGTACTGGGGAGTCTATGCCAAGCGGGAAAAGCACCAGCCGGACAGCCAGCCTGCACATTGAAGCGCAGTGCTGGGCAACGGGGCTGCGGCATGTGATTGGGCTGGATGAAGTCGGGCGCGGAACTTGGGCGGGGCCGGTCGTGGCCGGAGCAGTGTGCCTCCCGCCGGATCATCACGACCTGCGCGAGGTGCTGACCGGTGTGCGCGACAGCAAAACGATGACGCCTCGACAGCGTTCCCGACTGGCCGAAACCATTCACTCGACGGCTGTCGCTCACGGCATTGGGCAGGCCAGCAGCGCGGAGATCGACGCAATCGGGATTGTCCCGGCAACACGGCTGGCGATGCAGCGGGCGCTGGAAGCTGCGGGCTGTTCGCCGGATTATCTGCTGCTCGATTCAATCCAGTGGCCTGACCTGACCATTCCTCACCAGAGCATCATCAAAGGGGATGCGTTGTCGCTGAGCATCGCGTCGGCGAGTGTGCTGGCGAAGGTCTTCCGCGACGACCTGATGCGCGAGTACGACCAGCATTACCCTGGCTACGGCTTCGGGCAGCATAAGGGCTACGGTACACCTCAACACCACGCGGCACTGCGGGAACACGGCGCGTGCGCGATCCACCGTCAGAGCTTCGCTCCGATCCGCAATCTGGAGATCAGCCAGCCGCCGCTCCCAGGCGAGATGACGCCATGAAGCTGGCGCTCGTCCACGACTGGCTGAACCAGATCGGCGGGGCGGAGGATGTGCTGGACACACTGGTTCAGGCGCATCCTTCCGCGCCGATCTTCACCAGTATCTACGCGCCGGAACTCATGCCCGCGCATTACCGGAACTGGGATGTTCGGACGCTGTGGATGGACCGACTGCCGGGAATCCACCAGCACCATCAGCCGTATCTGCCGTTTTATCCGCTGGCATGGAGCGGACTCGATCTCTCCGAGTTCGAGGTGGTGCTGAGCAACAAGAGCGGCTTCTGCCACGGCTTCAGACATGGGGAGCAGACGCTGCATATCTGCTATTGTCTGGCTCCGACGCGGTACGTGTGGCAGTTGGACGGCTATATCGCCCGCGAAGGATTGGGTAAGGTCGCTGAACTCGGCCTGCGACCGCTGATCGCGGGGCTGCGGCGCTGGGATTATGCAGCAGCGCAGCGCGTCCACCATTTCATCGCCATCTCGACGGATATTCAGCAGCGGATCAAGACCTACTACCAGCGCGACGCAGTCATCATCTACCCGCCAGTGGATACGGCCCGGTTCCAGCCTGTGCCAGTGGGCGAGGTGGACGATTACTTCCTGGTCGTCTCTCGGCTGATCCCCTACAAGCGGATCGATCTGGCGGTGCAGGCGGCAACACGATTGGGGGTCAAGCTAAAGGTGGGCGGACGTGGGCGCGACCTGGAACGGCTGCGCGAGATGGCCGGGCCAACGGTCGAGTTCCTGGGGTATGTGCCGGATGAAGCGCTGCCGAGGCTGATGGCACGGTGCAAGGCGTTCCTGTTCCCTGGGTTGGAGGACTTCGGGATTACTCCGGTGCAGGCGCAGGCCGCGGGCCGCCCGGTGATCGCGTATGGAGCGGGTGGGGCGCTGGACACCGTGCTGCCTGGAAAAACGGGCGAGCATTTCGACGCGCTGACGGCCGAGAGCCTGATAGAAGCGATGGCGCGGTTTGAACCGGGACAGTATGATCCGGGCCGACTGCGTGACCATGCGCTTCAGTTCGATACCCGACAGTTCAACGAGCGGATGCAGGCATACATCGAACAAGCCTGGGCGGACTTCCAACGGAAACTGCCGGGCAGGTGAGGTAAACTGGTGGCACTAATCAATAGGGAGCGGGTCGAGTCGTTATGGAACTGATCCTGATCTTTCGCGTGCTGATGCGGTGGTGGTGGATCGTCATGATCCCCGTCGTGATTGTGGCGATCTTCGTCGTGCCTGATTTGCTGCGGGATTCCCCGGCCACGTCGGGTGGGTACAGCGTGACGCTGCGGTACAGCGCGGCGCAGATTGCTTCCAATTTGGCTCCGCGCGATGGCGATTATCAGGATGTCTGGCTGGCTTCCGAACTGACGGTGAACGCGCTGACCGATTGGGTGCGGAGCGGGAGCTTCCGGGACGAGATCGGCCAGCAGCTTGAGGCGAACGGCAGCGAGATCGATCTGGCGGGGATGGGGGTGGCGGCGGACAACAAGCGCAGCATCGGCCAACTCTTCCTGAGCTACCCGGATGCGGATCAACTGGCCGCGATCACCGATGCGGCCATCGCGGTGCTGAAGAACCGGGCGCAGGCGTATTTCCCGCAGCTTGGGAGCGAACCGGCGGCGGTGACGATCCTGGATACGCCGCAGGTCGTTCCGGCTCCGCCGGCGCTGGCGAACCGGTTTGCCCCGCTGATCCGGCTGGCGGTGGCGCTGGTGGGTGGGGTCCTGCTGGCGTTCCTGGCGGAATACCTGGACCCGACGCTGCGCCGCCGTGAACAGGTTGAGGCGTTGGGACTGCCGGTGATCGCCAGCATTCCACGGCGATAGCCCCCGATTCCTTTCCTCCTACAATCGGTTCATCCCGCCCTGATCCGCTGAACTGCGGATCGGGACGGTCATCGTAGCGCGATCGTGAGCGGACTAGACTCAGGATAGGTTTGATCGCGCGATTTGACCGAAAGGGTGGACAAATGGCCCAGACTACAGACATACAACGTTACCGGGATAACTGGCAGGACGAGATCAACAGCGCCTATCTGTACCGGACACTGGCGACTTTGGAAAAGCAGCCGCAGCTTGCCGAGGTGTATCGGCGGCTGGCCGCGACCGAAGAAGCGCATATTGGGTTCTGGGAGGAGCGGCTGCGCGAGGCCAAGCAGACGGTTCCAGCGCGAAGCCCGGGGTGGAGGCCGCGAACGCTGGCGTGGCTGGCACGGCGGTTCGGCCCTGGGCTGATCCTGCCGACGATGGCGAACCTGGAGCAGATCGGCGGGCACACCTACAGCACGCAGCCAGAAGCCAGCGGGGGTATGTCCCGGCAGGAGCGGAGCCACAAGCGGCTCTTGGAGACGATTCTGGGGGGCAGCGGGAGCGGGGCCGAGGGGGGACTGCTGGCACGGTTCGAGGGGCGGCATCGGGCAGTCGGGGGGAATGCGCTGCGGGCGGCGGTGCTGGGGGCAAACGACGGGCTGGTTTCCAACCTGAGCCTGGTGATGGGCGTGGCCGGGGCGGAACTGAGTGGGCAGGCAGTGCTGGTGACCGGGTTGGCCGGTTTGCTGGCCGGGGCGATCTCGATGGCGCTGGGGGAGTGGCTTTCCGTGCAAAGCTCACGGGAGCTTTACCAGCGGCAGATCCGCATCGAAACGCTGGAAGTCCAGAATGTGCCGGATGAAGAAGAAGCTGAACTGGCGCTGATCTACCAGGCGAAAGGTTTGCCGGAAGAGCAAGCGCGGCAGCTCGCGGCGCGGCTGGTGAGCGACCCGACGACGGCGGTCGATACGCTGGCGCGGGAGGAACTGGGGGTCAACCCGGAAGAACTGGGCGGATCGGCGTGGGAAGCAGCGCTAACCTCCTTCCTGCTGTTCGCTATCGGGGCGGTGATCCCGGTGGCTCCGTTCGCGCTGTTCCAGGGGATGACGGCGGTGGTCATCAGCCTGGTGGTGAGCGGGATCGGTCTGTTCGTGATCGGCGCGGCGATCACGTTGATGACCGGGCGCAGCGTGCTGTTCTCCGGGTCACGTCAGGTATTCTTCGGGCTGGCCGCGGCCGCGATCACGTTCGGGATCGGGCGGCTGGTCGGCGTGTCGATCAGCGGGTGAAATGGGTTTATTGCCCGGTTTCATCCATTGGCGCGTGTTCAGCGTTTTGGTAGCGAGCGCGGAGTTCCTGGCCGTGGAAATACCAGGCCGCGGCCAGGGTCGCGCCGCTGAAGACTCCGCCGAGCAATACGCCTACCACGACGGCCTGAAGGGCCGAGTTCTGTTGGGCGAGCGAGATCAGAACCATCAGGATCATGCAGACGATCACGCCGACAGTCGCCGTGATTCCGGGCGGGAACCAACCTCGGCGGATCGCCATATAAATGCCCACCAAAACGAGCGCGAAAACGACGAACAGGATCAAGGCTCCACCTTGCATGGTCGATTCTCCTTTGGTTCGCGGCGGCCTCAGAGCGGGCGCAGCACCGCACGAACGGGCGATCCACAGGCTTGATCCAACTTTAGCGGCAGGGCGACCAATTCGTAGCGGCCATCGGGCACGCCGCGGAGTTGGAGCAGTTCGATATTCACCATTCTATACCGAGCCAGCGCGTGGTGACATCTCAATTCTGTGCTGTC
>JAEUQZ010000530.1 GCA_016788965.1 Anaerolineae bacterium
TGATCGCCCTCCAGGTCGGCACCAACAACTTCTCCTTCAGCGACAGTCCCAAGGCGGGCGCAAGCAGTTCATTCCCGCGTGTGAACTCAACGACCTATGGCAATTCGTCGCTGATGTTGAACGGCGTCATCAATCTGAACGTGCCGACGGGTCTGTCTGCAAGTCTATGGGTTCCACGCCTGAACTACTACACACTGTACTGGTTGGACAACAACAATCAGGCAGCAGTAGAGGTGTCTGATGACGGCGGGTTCAACTGGATTCAGGACAACCTGTGGAACAACTGCCCCGGATTCGTCTGGCCCGATGGCCCGTGGTGCGATCCAAACATCTGGGGATATGCCTTCTGGTTGCCCATTGCGGTCCCTGGTGAGACTCCACAGAACTGGCAGTTGCGCTCGCATGATCTGCGAACCTATGCCAACCGCAACCTCGGGATCCGCTTCCGTCTATATACGGAGAATAGCGTGCGTGACGGTTGGTGGATCACCGACATTACGGTCAACAACTAAGCCCTAGCGAATCAAACCAATCACAACAAAGAGAGCAGGTGGCCCTGCTCTCTTTGTTTTCTAATGGACAGCCGAAATCCCGAAGTTGTATCATTCAGATTGTTGATAATTCACCTATGCTTTGAGGAAGTCCTGTGCCAGCTTTCAATGAGTCATCTCAGCAGTGGGGTCTACTATTTATCTTGGTTGGACCACCCGGCGTCGGCAAGAACGCCATGATGAATAGCGTGCTAGAACGCATCACCAGTCTGCATCAATTGCCAACTGCAACTACACGCCCCATACGTTCAAACGAGCAGGAAGGTCGTGAACATCTCTTCGTCTCGACCGCTGAATTCCAACGTATGATCGATCAGGGTGAGCTTATCGAGTGGCAGGTCGTTCATGGACACCAATATGGTACGCCTCGCTCGACAGTGCAGCAAGCGATGGAGACGGGACAGGATTTGATTGCTGACATTGAAGTATTGGGAGCCACCCACCTTCGCTCGGCATTCCCGGAAAATGTGATCCTGGTATTCGTCCAACCCCCCTCCGTCGATGAATTGATCCACCGCATGCACAATCGCGGGGAAACCGAAGCCGAAATACAGAAACGGATGCAGCGCGTCGAAATGGAGCTGCGATACGCGCCGGAGTGCGACTATCTCATCACCAACGACTCAATTGAGCGTGCCAGCGACATTCTGCGCGGAATCATCCTGGCCGAATACAGCCGCCGTGATTTGAAGCGCCTCAGAGCGAATTCTGAAGCACTAACGCCCGCATAATCATGTCACTGGATAATCTGCACCAACAATTTGGCGCGCAGATCGCGCCGGATGGTATCCCGATCCACTATGGCGATGAAGGTGGTGAGTATAATGCCGCTTTGAATTCGGTCGTCCTCATGGATCGTTCCCATGAAGGGCGGCTTGAGATACGGGGACGCGATGGCCTGGTTATCTTGCAACGCATCTCCACCAATGACATACTTGGTCTACCCCAGAACATCGGTTGTCCCACCATACTGACTAACCCAAATGGCCGTATCCTGGATCGATTGATGGTGTATCCCGTCGATCAGACTGTATGGATCACTACCGAACCAGGGCGCAGTGATGCAGCACTTGCCTACTTGCGACGCCAAGTCTTCTTCAACGATGATGCAACCATCATTGACCGATCAGGGGAAACACGCCTGTTCGCACTACATGGCCCACGCACGAATGAAGTGATCGAGCGCATTGCGGGCATTACCTCGACAACACATGATTATGCCAGCGCGACCATCTCCATAGCGGGCGCTGATATCCTGCTGCTTCAGCGAAAGACAGTGAGCGGCGGTCATTGGGCAGTCATTGTGCCACAGGACAAGGCCGCCGAAATCTGGCAGTTCCTCATAAAGAACGGCCAAACTGAAGGGATCAGGCCAGCAGGGTCGCTTGTTTACAACGCGCTTCGCATTCGGGCGGGTCGTCCCGCCGTGGGGCGCGAACTGAGTACGGACTACATTCCTCTGGAAGCGGGATTATGGGATGAGGTCAGCTTCACCAAAGGCTGCTACACGGGGCAGGAAATCATTGCTCGTATGGAAAGCCGCGGCCGCCTTGCCAAAACGATGGTGCAGTTTAAGCTATCTCGTTTTGTGGAAGCCCCCCAGAAACTCGTGTTGGGGGGCAAAGAGGTTGGAACGATGACCAGCGCGGTTCTGACCCCCGCAGGTGAAGCTCTTGCTCTCGGTTTCGTCAAAGTATCAGAGGCCATCATCGGCCATCGGTTGGCAGTTGAAAGCACCGAGGTGGAAGCTGAGATCACCGCATTAGCGGGCGCTCAACCACCGGCGCTTCAAGCAACTTCCTGAACAATCATGGCAAACGCGGCGGTGGACTGTCAAAGAACAACGCCCACCAGAGTTCCCAGGTCTCCGGCTCACCCGCACCTGTCTCAACCGCAACCGAAGGACGTGGCTCAGGGGTTGGTTCAGTGGAGCCTTCATCAGGAACGGGAATAATCAGTGTATCACCAGGGCGAACCATTTTACCCTCATCGCGGGCCCACTGTTCTACGTAGGCATCACTCTCTACATAATCGCGTTCCCGAATCAAGTCGGCGCGTTCGCGTTCAAGCTGGTCGATCTCGGTCGTCACTTTTGAATACAACTGCTGAAGCGGCTGCCCCGCGCTCACCAAACTGGTGAAATTCAAGCCCAGAATTAATCCGATTGCCAGGATAGCAGCGAACATGATTTGCAGACCGGAGAGCTGTCCGGTACGTTTCCGCTCTGGGCGGTTACGAGGTTCGGGTGAGGTCATGGTGATCTCGATCAATCACTTCTGCCCACATGATAATCCAGATCGGTCAAAACAAAAAACCCGGAATAACCGGGTTTATTGCAGTGCCGAAGGTGGGAGTCGAACCCACACTCC
>JAEUQZ010000531.1 GCA_016788965.1 Anaerolineae bacterium
ACGATTCAAGGCTTCTGTGGCGCTGCCACGTTCTGGCTCACTGCTGGATATGGCCTGTGAGATCATCTCCAGGGCGCGAAATCCCAGCGCCAGCATCAGGTCTTCCCGACTGGCATAATAGCGGTGCAGTGTAGCCTTTCCAATCCCAGCGTAATCGGCAATCTCAGCCAGTGACGCAGATGGGTGGGTCGCCAGTAGCTCCGCAGCCGCGTTAAGCAGTTCCGCACGGCGTTCATCTTTGGTCGAAATGTCGAGTTTGGGCATGATCTACACCTCGCTCAATTGAGACTATTTTATCTCATTTGGGTGATTTGTCAATCACTTTCACTGAATTCAGATGTCTTTCATCTTTTTGACAACTGCATCTCGTGCGGTGCGGACACGGCGTTTGACATGTCACGTCAGTGCGGGAATGAAGTAGGGGTCTGGCGCGCCAAACCGGTTTGCACAAAAACGAGACTATACTACCTGAGTCAAGGGCATCAGAACACTTGTTCCAAATCGCCTCCGTCTGCTATAATTGTGGTATGATGCAGGATGCGGCTGTTCGAGCCGATCCCCTGCCCGACGATGTGAGTGGAACGGTGAGGGCTTATGCGTTACGTTGGTGGTGAGTACGACCAATACGACGACGATGATGATGATCCGAAGGACGAAGAGGAAGAACTCACTTACGAAGACGATGAAGAGAGTGGGTCTTCCCGGTCGCGGGTAAATCCGTTCACATCGTCTGGCTCCCCCTCCTACGGCGGACAGACACGTTCCTCGAACTTACCCGGCGCGGGTCGCTCCAGCGTCAGCGGCACGCCCGGCCCGGCCGCCAATCCCTCCGCCTCCAAGCTGCCCGGAACCGTCGGGCAGAATCGTCCGGGCACGCCTGGCAGCCCCTCGTCGCCAGCAGGCAGCAGTTCTCCGGGCGGAGCCTCGCGCTTCGGCGGAACGTCCAGTTCCAGTTCACCCGGCGGCGCGCGTCCCTCCGGGCCGGGGACGGCCTCGCCCGCGGGCGGATCGTCCTCGTCGGCCTACGGCGGCCGTCCGTCTGGTTCCTCCTCACCCTATGGCGGCAGCAGCAGCCCCTCCGCCAGTTCGAGTTCATCCTCGTCTTACGGCGGGGGCAGTCGCCCATCTGGAACATCCAGTTACGGCGGCAGCGGAGCCAGCAGCACCCCGTCCGGGGCGCGCCCCGGCGGCTCATCCGGGAAACCCGAAGAGAAGAAATCCGGCGGCGGTCTGCTCGGTGGCATCACCGGGCGCTTCGGCGGTGGAAAATCGGAAACGAAGCCCGCCCAGCCCAGAGGCCAGACCGGCGAGAAATCCGGCGGCGGTCTGCTCGGCGGCATCACCGGGCGCTTCGGCGGCGGCAAATCGGAAACGAAGCCTGCCCAACCGAAGAGCCAGAGCGGGGGGAAATCCGGCGGCGGCTTGTTCAGCGGCCTGACTGGACGCTTCGGCGGTGGCAGTAAAGAAGATCCCAAGAAAACCACATCGCCCTATGGCGGCAGTTCATCCTCCTCCAGCACATCGCCCTATGGCAGCACCACCCGCCCTGGAACCTCGCCCACCAGCAGCGCGGCTGGAACCCGTCCGGGCGACCCTGGCAGGGGCGCCGCACCCTTCGGCAAACTGGGCGGCTCCGGCGCATCCGCCTCGACCGGCGCGGCCAGAACCGCCGGCGGTGCATCCGGGCAGCGTACCGGCCTGGCACGGCTGTTCCCCTTCCTCGGCGGCGGCAGCAAACCCGTCGAGAAGAGGCCCCGTACCAGCAAAGCGCCGCACCTCGACGAGGGCGGCCTGACGCTCGACAACAAGCTGGATATCCTCGGTGTTGTGCTGGTCTTGGCCGGATTGGTGCTGATCTTCAGCCGCCTCTCGACCACCAAAGGCGCGCTCACCGAGTGGGCCAACAATCTCCTGATTACGACCTTCGGCTGGGGCGCGCTGGCGATCCCGGTGGCGATGCTGGCTGTCGGCGTCTGGCTGATCGCCCGGCACTTCGGCGAAGAAGCCCCGGTCATCCCCCGAATGCGGATCTTCGGATTGGTCATCTTCTTCACCGGGATGCTCCTGGTGATGCAGTTCATCGATACCTTCGGCTACGTCAACCCCGATGGCAGCCCGATCACACTCGATGTGCTGCGGAATGTCTGGCTGCCGCTGGCAATCGAACGCGGCACAGGCGGCGGCTGGTTGGGCGCGGAACTCTATTACACCCTCGTCTCCAACCTGACCGAAGCCGGCGCATTCTTCGCCATCGTCGGCTGGATGATTGTCGGCGTGATGTTCACGCTGGGGATCAGCGCGGCGGAACTGGCGATGATCGCCATCAGTTGGGTGCGTGGCCTGGGCGATGCCCGCCAGCGTCAGGCACAGCGCCGCGCTCAGACACAGGCCATCCCGCTTGAACAGTTGACCGCCCAGGCGCAGCCTCCCGCCATCACCGTGCAAAAGCCCGCTGATGCCGCTTTGCCGGGTGCGCCCCCGGTTCCGGCGCTGCCGGCAGCTCCTGAAGCCGCCCTGCCTGCGCCTGAACCTGCCCGCGCGATTTCGATCAACATCGGCGGCAAGAAGGATACATCCGTCCCATCCAGGAATCCGCTCCAGCCAGCCGAGAAGCCCGCCGCCGTGCCCGCGCCATCCGCGCAGACGGCTGCGCCCAGCGGCGGCATTGCCTCGCGTCTGCGGGGCGCTCTGCCCGGCGGCAAACCCGCGACCGTGCCGGAGACTCGCCCTGAACCCCGGAAGGACGACTCCGCCAAACCCGGCGTGGCTGGAACCGCCGCCGCGGTCGTCGCGGGTGGAGTACGCGGCCTGTTCAGTCGGTCGCCCGCCGAACCCAAGCCTGCCGACAAGACCGCCGAGAAGCCCGGCGACAGACCCGCTGAGAAGCCGC
>JAEUQZ010000532.1 GCA_016788965.1 Anaerolineae bacterium
ACTCGATGCGCTGCTGGGGACACTCGGTCGCGGGGAGCTGATTATCCGATGATGCCCAGGTAGGTCGCGTTGGCGATCCGGTCGAGCCGCCCGTCGCCCAGGTTGATCTTCCAGGTTCCATCGCGCTGCTTGCTGGTGAAGATCACCGCCGTGTCATCTTCCGTCCAACTCAGCGGCTCGACGAACGTGTTGATCCGGTCGGTGAGCGGCTGCTGAGTCATCAGGTCGAGATCGACCAGCATGAACACCGTCTGCGCGAACTGATCCGGCCTGCCGAAGTTCTGAATCTGCGCCAGCGCGTAGATCGCCCGGCGTCCGCTATTGGACAGCACGATGTCCCCAGCCTGCGTGAATCCGCCGTAGTTCCCGAACGGGATCACATTGGAGACCTCAGCGGCCAGATTATAGATGTGCAGGTCGAACCCGCGCAGGTTATCGGCCACCTTCAGCCGCAGGAACAAACCGTGGCCGAAGCCTGCCCCGCAGTAGCAGCCCGGCTCATCCGGCAGATACGCCCACTCGCCGCTCGCCAGATCGAGCGCGAACACCCCCGCATACTGCGGAAACGGCGTGAAGTCCCCCAGCCCGTCCGGCTGGAAATCCATATACAGTACCCCCTGGTCAGGGCTGAAGGCCACCGGCGTAGCTCCGATGCCCTGGCGCGGCCCATCCACCAGCACCTGCCGCAGTTCGCTGCCGTCCCGCCGTGCAATGCTCGTCACCGTGGTCAGCCCGTCCGGCCCGGTCTCCGTCCGCGTCCAGGCCACCCAATCCTGCTTCGGCGAGACCAACCAATCGATCCGGTGACTGCTCCTCTCCGGCTGGATGAACGGATGCTCGCTGACGCGCCCATCCGGCAGCGCGGCCATCACCCGCCGCGACACCCGGTCGAAGTAAATCACGCTGGTACGGTCGAGTACATAGCGTTCCCCCGTGACGGTGACGCCCGTCTCCGCCCCGGTCAGCAGATCGACGAAGGTCAAGCGGTCGCTCCCGCCCCCATCGACATTCCGCTGAACGAAGACCTGCCAGAGGTGCGGTGTGTCCTCGAAGTCCTGCGCCCGCAGCCGCCCGCCGTTCCATAGAAGCAGCGCCAACCCGAACCCCAACAAAGTGATCCAAGCCGCGCGATGTAACCACATACCAGCCTTCACGATGCGTCGATAGCCTCCACAATCCGCGGCAGCACCTCGCCGGACGGCCCGCGCAGGATCAGGTCGGCGATCTCGCTGATCGGTGTCAGGTCGGGATTGACCTCGATGATGAACGCCCCGCTCCGCCCCGCGATCCACGGCATATCCGCGGCCGGCGTCACTAACCCCGAAGTCCCGACCACCAGCATCACGTCCGTCCGCTGGAGCAGATTCACCGCCCGATCCAGTTCCTCGGACGGCAGCACCTCCCCGAACCAGACCACATCCGGCCGCACCCACCGCCCGCAGTGCGGGCACAGCGGCGTCCCGTTGGCCGGGTCCCAAGCCAGCAGCGAGACATCGATCCGTGTCGGATACCCCTGGCAGTCATAGAAGCAGCGGTTCAGCGCGATACTTCCGTGTAGCCGGATCACATCGCTGCTGCCCGCCCGCTCATGCAGATCGTCCACGTTCTGCGTAATGACCCGCAGCGACGGGTAGCGCCGCTGGAGCGCGGCCAGCGCCATATGCCCCGGATTGGGCTGCGCCGGAGTCATCAGCCGCCGCCGGTATTCGTAGAATTCCCAGACCAGCTTCGGGTTGATAAGAAAGGCCTGTGGAGTTGCCAGTTGGGTCGGATCGTACTGTGCCCACAGCCCATCCAGCGCATCCCGGAAGGTCGGAATGCCGGATTCTTTACTCACCCCCGCTCCTGTCAGCACCGTGATCTGCCGGGCAGCCTGGAGACGCGCGGCAGCCTGCTGGACGCCCATCTTCAAGCGGTCTTCATCGGACATGATGTTCCCTCGCCCCTCTTCGCGCCCGCACCCGGTTGGGCCATCTAGCCGCAAGTATATTCATCTCCCCCCTTCCTGACCACAATTCCCTTCACCGCTGAAAACTGAGCAAAAAGTGAACACCTGCTGGTCTGGAGTCCGGCCATCCACTTCCGCTATGCTGTCTTCAGCTTCCACAGGTGAAACATCTTCGACCCGGTGTAGACTATGCTAGAACGTCCCATGCCGATGAGTCAGCGATTTGAACCCATGTCCAGTGAATCCCCACGCCCCACCCGTCAGTTCCACTACCGTTGGCAGTGGCATCTCCAATCCACGCCGGAGATTCTCTGGCCGCTGGTCGCCGATACCAACCGCTTCAATCGGGATACCGGCGTCCCCTCCATCCAGCGCCGCGACCCGGACGCACCCTTGCCCAATGCCCGCCGCCGGCTGCGGTTGTTCCGTTTGGGTGTGCCCGTCGAGTGGGAAGAAGAACCGTTTGAATGGGTGCGCCCGGAGCGCTACGGCGTCCTCCGCCGCTATCGCTCTGGCCCGGTCGCCGAACTTCGGACGCTCACCGAACTGGAACCGCATCCAGACGGCGGCACGCTCCTCACCTACGAGGTCTGGGCATCGCCGCGTAATCTGCTCGGTCTGGCCGCTATCCCAATTCAGGTCGGCATCCTCAGCGCCCGCGCCTTCGACCGCGCCATCCGCCGCTACGACCGAACCGCCATCCAGGGCGGCAGCATCGCCGAACTGCCCGCCGAAGTCAGCTTTGCTCCACGGGGTGAAGAACGCCTCCAGAACCTCATCGAAGAGCTGCCCCGCGACGGAGCCAATCCCGAAATCCTGGATCGACTGGAACGCCTGCTCAGCACCGGCGATGCCATGCTGGTGGGTCGGCTCCGTCCCTATTCCCTGGCCGATCAGTGGGGATTTCCCCGCCGCGAAGTCCTGGAAACCTTCCTGGTCGC
>JAEUQZ010000533.1 GCA_016788965.1 Anaerolineae bacterium
ATGCAGGTGTCCGGCGAACTCCAGCCGGATTACCAATATTCGGCGGCGCTGAACGGCCAGACGCTGGCTGAGGGCGCGGTGACGACGGCCAACGTCAGCGACCGCGTGGAACTGCCGGTACAGGTGGCGGCGCTGCTGAAGGATCAGGCCAACCAGTTGGTCATCAGCCGGACGGACGGCAGCGGCGTGCTGTACTACACGGCGCACCTTAAGGCTTATCTGCCTGTGCCGGAAGTGCAGCCCGTCAACCGGGGATTCATCCTCGAACGGCGCTATACGCTTCCCGGAAGTGCTGATCCGGTGACGGAGGCGCGGGTCGGCGATCTGCTCCAGGTGCGGCTGACGATCATCGTGCCGGAAGACCGCCAGTACGTGGTCATTGAAGACCCGATCCCGGCGGGAGTCGAGGCGATCAATCCGAATCTGCTGACCGAACAGCAGATCGGCACGCAGCCGGAGATCGACACGGGCGATCCGCTTAGCCAGGGCTGGGGCTGGTGGTGGTTCAGCAACATCGAGTTCCGGGATGAGAAGGTGGTGCTGTATGCCACGTATCTCCCGGCGGGAACCTATGAGTTCCGCTACTCGATCCGCGCCGGACTGCCGGGGGTCTACAATGTCATTCCGGTGACGGGGTACGAGTTCTACTTCCCGGAGGTTTACGGACGCAGCGCCGGCAGCGCGTTCACGGTGCTGGCAGCGGAATGAGTTGACTGGTTATTCAGATGCGGATAGCGGATCGGCGGACGGGTAGAAGCCCGTCCGGTCGATCCCTGCCGCTGAGGGGTGGGGGATGGAGGGCGGCGAGGATATCCGGCTGATCCAGGCGTTGATCCAGGTGGGGGAGAAGCGGCAGGCGCGACGGCGGCTGCGCCCCCTGCTGGATCAGGCTCCCACGTCGGAACTGTGGATGCTGGCGGCGCGGGCGTGTGAGGATCGTGAGCAGGAGATGGGCTGCGTCCGGCAGGCGCTCAGGCTGGATGCGGAGTATGCTCCGGCGTTGAAACGGGCGGCTGAACTGGAACAAGCCGGGGCGAAGCCGCTCCCGCTGCCGCCGATGACGGCGCTGGTTCGACCGCAGAATGTGAACGCCTTTGCCGACCGCGAAGAGGATCGTCAACGGGCGCGGCGCTCATGGAACCGGGTGTATCTGATCGGAGTGATCCTGCTGAGTCTGTCGTCGGCCTACTTCGTGCTGACGTACTTTGGATCGCCAATCCCGGCGCAGATTCGCCAGTGGCTCAGCGGCGAGCAGCCGAGCAGCAGCCGCCCGGATTTTGGCCGTCCGGTCGGGCTGGGTGAGGGTGATCCGGCAGAGGAAACCCCGTCCACGCCGGGTGGGATGACTCCGGGGACAGAAGCTACTCCCGGAAGCTACTCGACACAGGCGGCCTCCGAAGGCGTACAGGTTCGCCCGCAGAAGACCGAACCGCTCAGCGAGGGCAGCCCGGCCAGCGATGTGCTGGATGCGGGCTTCCTGCATGAATACACCTTCGATGTGGCGGCCGGGGCAGAACTGGCGCTGGCGGTGCAGTTCTTCTCGCCGTCGGCCAAAGTGGTCAGCCGCAATGTGGCGATCCTTGACCCGGACGGCTACAACGCTGACGCCATGTACGAGCGCAGCCAAATCCTGGTGGATGGGTCGAGTGTGGCCTTCATCTGCGCCATCACGCGCGGGGGGCAGTATAAGGTACAGATCTGGGGGCAGCCCGGAGAAAGCACCGGCGTCTACGTCGTGACTTATGACGTGGCGCGATAGACGCGGCTGGCTCAAGGTTCGCGCGGGGCAACCGGGTCTATACTGAGGCCAGGGAACGGCTCCGGCGAAAGGCGAACCGCATGGCAGAGGTCAACCGCTTCGGCCCGTATCAGGTCTTCGAGAAACTCGGCGCGGGGGGGATGGCCGTCGTTTATAGGGCGACGCAGACCGAAACGGGCCAGACCGTCGCGCTCAAAATCCTGCGCGCGGCGCTGATGGAACAGCCGGGCATGGTCGAACGCTTCCTGCAGGAAGTGACCATTACGCAGCGGCTGCGGCATCCGAACATCGTACCGATCACCAATTCCGGGGCCATCAAGGGTCGCTACTTCCTGGAGATGCCCTATTTGTCCGGCGGGACGCTGGCGCAGCGCTTCGTCCAGCCTGCGGAAATCCACAGCCAGGAGGCCGTCCGTTTGCTGCGGAATGTGGCCGGGGCGCTGGATTACGCCCACCAGCAGCACGTCATCCACCGCGATCTGAAGCTGGAGAACATCCTGCTGAACGGCGGCGGCCAGGCGCTGCTGGCCGATTTCAGCATCGCGCGAATCCGGGATGCCTCGCGCTTGACGGCTACGGGGCACATCATCGGCACACCGCTGTACATCTCGCCGGAGCAGGCGCGGGGCGCGTCGGATGTGGATCACCGGGCCGATCTGTACGCTCTGGGGGTGATCGCTTATGTGCTGTCAGTGGGGCGGTTCCCGTTCGTCGGCTCCAACCCGCTGGCGATCCTCAACCAGCATCTGCGCGAGCCTGTCCCGGCGCCGACGGAGTTCAATCCGGCGCTGCCGCGCAGCCTGGACGCGGTGCTGGTGAGGGCGCTCGCCAAATCCCCTGCCGAACGCTACCAGAGCGCCGACATGTTCGTCGAAGCCTTCGCGCGGGCGTTCGCGGATACCGAAATGACGCGGACGTTCGTCGATCTGCGCGGCTCGCAGCCGATTGAACTGATGGGGCTTGATCCGGCTCCGAACGGCGAGACGGCCGAAGCGTTCTACCAGCAAGCGGTGGCCGCGTCTGAGCCGAAGGAAGCGATCCGGCTGTTGAAGCGGGCGCTCGAACTGGAACCGCTGCACTCGAAGGCGAACCGCCTGCTGTTCCAACTGGA